>NZ_JOPI01000025.1:0-46760 GCF_002153695.1 Acetobacter sp. DsW_059 | reverse complement strand
ATCGGTAAGCCTGTGAATCACAATCTCTCGCTCAGTTCAATAAATTAACAGGTCCTGAGCCTAAGATAACAAAGGTGCGAAGACACCGCACAACGATCAAATTTATGATGGTGTAAGCCTTAGGATAATCTGTCTTTTTCTATAATGATGTCGTTATGGTGCCTTATCAGCTGTTTGTAACGGTGCAATGCGCATCAGAAGATAAGGGCGCTCCTGCTTATCTTTTCCGGCATTAAAAACCGGCAGACGTGACCACTGTCCTACCGTCAGCAAAAGACTGTCACCATCAAGCGCTATGCTGTCAGGGGCAATAAGGCGCGGGTCCTGGGCAACAATGCTCAGCTCACCATCGGGAGCACGACGCACCACAGCATGACGCTCAATATCTGTCAGATATAAACTGCCATCAGGCGCTGTCGCCATACCATCCATTATGCCGACCTCACCTTCATCTGTGACGGCTGACTTCAGGACTTCCTCAGAAAGGTGAAAGTCTGCCAGCTCTGCTGTCGGGGCACTATAAAGCCGTCGCGATGATAAAGGAGACCAGTAAAGCCTTGAAGAATCAGCACTCAGAGCAAGGCCATCAACACCACCCTGCCCCATAACCGGATGATTGGGGTCATAACGCCTCAGCTCATGATCAACCTGCATCACCAGCCCTGGTACAGGACGCACTGACACAGACCCTTCAAGAATACGGCGCATTTTACCACTGGCAAGGTCAACGGCGATCAGAGCAGGATGGGTCTTCTCTGATGTATCGGACACAAATGCCGTACCTGCCTTACCGTGTGTCAGATCAACACGCACATCATTCACATGACTGTCAGACGAAACAGCGGGCTTTGTAAAAGGATATGATCTAACGATCTTACCTGCAACAGGGTCTATATGCAGCAGCGCAGGCTGCGGTTTAACTTTATGGCCGGCTCTGACACCTTCATCCACCACCCAGAGCTGCCCCTTTGCATCAACCGTCATACCCAGCGGGGATATCATGTCATGCTGTGCCAGCGCACCAGGGAAAGGCGTGAGTTTGCCCGGGCTCCACACTGCCAGGACGGGACCAGGGTGCCACTGCGCACTCTCAGGAAATGACAGTATAATACGCCCGTCTGGCAGGCGCGCTATGCCCGATGGCTGCGCTTTTTCAAAGCGACCAGCAACCGTAACATTCTCTGTTGGTGCAGAAGCATGATCGACGCTATCCGCTGCAGCGGCTGCACCGGTATATGCCAGCGCGACAATCAGCGCACTGCCACAGCAGGAGAGAAAAGCTTTCTTTCGCATTTTTAAAAAAGGCGTTTTCATTTATCTTATCTCCTGCACGGTCATGTCGTTTCTCTGCCCGCTATAGCCATAAACGGGCTGAGGCAAACGTATCAGGCTGTAATGCGCTCTATACCTCCCATATAGGGACGCAGAACCTCAGGCACCACAACCGAGCCATCTTCCTGCTGATAATTTTCCATCACTGCGATCAGAGTACGACCAACAGCAAGGCCGGATCCGTTCAGTGTATGCACAAAAACCGGCGAACCTCCGCCCTGCGGACGGAAACGGGCATTCATACGCCGGGCCTGGAAATCACGCGTGTTTGAACATGAAGAAATCTCGCGCCAGGCGTCCTGCCCTGGCAACCAGGCTTCCAGATCGAAGGTTTTTACCGCACCAAAACCTGTGTCGCCCGCGCAAAGCAGCACACGCCGATAAGGTATTTTCAGCTTTTCAAGCACTGTTTCGGCGCAGCGTGTCATCCGTTCATGTTCAGCGCTGCTCTCTTCAGGCGTGGTGACAGACACCATTTCAACCTTTTCAAACTGATGCTGGCGCAGCATACCACGCACATCACGCCCGGCAGAGCCTGCCTCACTACGAAAACACTGCGTCAGCGCTGTCATACGCAGCGGAAGGCTGCCCGCTGCCAGAATGTCACCACTGACTGACGCTGTCAGCGGCACCTCAGCTGTTGGCACCAGCCAGCGACCATCTTCTGTACGAAACGACTGATCAGCAAATTTAGGCAACTTATCTGTGCCATACATCGCGGCATCATTAACCAGCACAGGCACCAGTGTTTCGGTGTAATCATGCTCCTGCACGTGCAGATCGAGCATAAACTGCCCCAGTGCCCGTGACAGACGAGCCAGGGCCCCTTTCAGCACAACAAAACGGGCGCCTGACAGCTTAGCTGCTGTGCCAAAATCCATCTGTCCCAGTGCTTCACCCAGTTCAAAGTGCTGACGCGGAGCGAAAGAAAATGCCGGTCGTGTACCCCACTCATGCTGCACGACATTAGCGCTTTCATCCGGTCCTTCAGGTACATCAGCATCAAGGCGGTTTGGCAGAGAAGCCAGCACACCTGAGCTCTCACCATCAAGAAAAGCAATTTTCTCTTCAAAAGCTTCCATCTCAGCACGCAGACCAACGGCCTCAGCCTCCAGCGCCGAGGTATCTTCACCTCTGCCTTTCAGCGGGCCAATTTCACGCGCCAGCGCTTTACGGCGGGCCTGCTTTTCCTGCAGGGCAGTTTGTGCCTGTCGGCGTTCTTCGTCCCATACCAGCAGTTTATCAGCGACAGGCGCCAGGCCACGGCGGGCAAGGTCAGCATCAAATGCGGCGGGGTCTGCGCGAAGGGCGCGAATATCATGCATAAGGGCACCAAAATTTCTGTTTATTAAAACAACGATTACTCTGCTTCAGCCTCTTCTGTCTTAACCCGTTTAGGCTCAACAAGCCGGGCAGACACAATAGAGACTTCGTAAAGCAGGATGAGCGGAACAGCCAGCCCCGTCTGTGTAATGATATCGGGTGGCATGAAAATAGCACCGGCGACAAACGCACCCACGATCGCATAACGACGATAACGACGCAGCATATCAGATGTCACAATACCAACGCGCGCCAGCAGAGTCAGCACAACAGGCAGCTCGAACGAAACACCAAATGCCATAATCAGCTTCATGACCAGAGAAAGATATTCTGACACTTTAGCCTGAAGCTCGATCTGCACATTCCCGTCTCCTGCCGGAGACTGAAACGACAGAAAAAACCGCCAGGCGACAGGAAAAATAAAATAGTAAGCCAGCCCTGCCCCGAGCAGAAACAGGACAGGTGTCGCAACGAGAAAGGGAGCAAACGCTCTTTTCTCTGACCTGTAGAGACCAGGTGCAATAAAGATCCAGGCCTGCATTGCTACAACAGGGAATGAGAGAAAAGCCGCGCCAAAAAAAGCAACCCGGATGTAGGTGAAAAAGGCTTCGTATAACGCCGTATAAATCAGATGGGGCTGCTCGCCTTTCTGGCGCATAATCTCCCCCAGAGGGCGCGCCAGAAACAGGTAAATATCACCTGCAAAATGATAGCATATACCAAAACATATGAGAAATGCCCCGATCGACCAGAGCAGGCGCTTACGTAACTCAATCAGATGATCAAGCAACGGCATAGGCTGATCGTTAATAGGGTTCTCACTCATAGGCTCGTGCTCAGTCATAACGATATATCCGGCGTGTCGTGGTGCCCTTCAGGTAATGCCTGGTTAACAACGCCGGGAGCAACCCGACGATGCCCATGCACCACCCTGACCGGCGGCAAAATAGCAGGAGGATGATACTGCGCCTGGTCACACAAAATACGTCTGACAACAGCAGGCGGCAGCTCGGCAGGAGCATCTGTTACACCGGCTTCAATCTCCGCATTCTGATATAACTGCTCATGACTGTCGGCCGCACCCGAGAAAACAGGCGCGCTGACATGTGGCACTTCAGCCTGAGATAAAGGCGGCAGAATACCCGGGCCCGACAGTCTGTCCAGTGCTCTGGGGCCGGCAGGTGGTGCATTAAGTGCCGGAGGGGGCGCAAGCGTACGCGCCATACTGCCATCAGAATCAATGGCTTTCATAATACGGCCCCGTACATCCATACTACGCAGATCACGTACATGATCGCGCACTTCTGACAGATCAGCCTCGCGCACCATTTCATCAACATGAGACTGAAATTCGCCTGCTACGCCACGAATTTTTTTCAGAACTTTTGCAAGACTTTTTGCTGCAACCGGCAGGTCTTTAGGGCCAATAACAATTAAAGCCACCAGCCCGATCAGAAGAATTTCAGACCATGCAAAGTCAAACATCAGTCACATCCTGACGATAACACAGCCCTGTACCAGCTTTACACTTCATCACTCTTTTTTACTCCGGCACAGATACAGCCTCACCATCATCCTCACTTTCTGCTGCTGATGCAGCTGAAAGCAACGGTGGGACGTCTCTTAAAAGTTCTTCGCGAGCCGGAAGATCCGATAACGCACGCAAACCAAAATAACGCAAAAAGTCAGGTGTGGTACCCCATAAAACAGGCCTGCCAGGAATTTCCTTACGCCCGCGTGGTGAAATCAGCGACGCCTCAATAAGCGTATTCATCACATTCTGCCCGAGCGTTACACCGCGTATCTCTTCTACATCAACACGTGTGCAGGGCTGGTGATAGGCAATAATTGCCAGTGTCTCCATCACCGCACGAGGCAACCGTCGCGGACGCTCCATAACCCGTGTCAGGACATGAACAAGGTCAGGCGCAGTGCGAAACTGCCAGCCTCCGGCAATTTCGACAAGCTGCACCCCCCGCCCCTCATAACGGGCAGACAGATTTTTCAGAACAGAGAGGCTAAATGCTGCTGCGTCCTCCACCGTCTCTGGCACAAGCTGACGTACAGCAAGCAGTTCAGATACTCTCGACAACCTGACCGGCTCTGTTTCAGCAAAAATCAGCGCTTCTGCAAGACGTATGGCTTCCTCAGGCAATGAGGGCGCATCCTGAACTTTAGAGATCATCATCAGCACTCCGGGTAACCGGCTGAACGGGGCTGCCCGCACTCTGACTGGCACGCACTAAAATCTGACCAAACATTTCATCCTGCCGCAACTCAAGGTTCCCTGTTTTAGCCAGCTCAAGACCTGCGATCAGAATACTGGCTTTTGCTGCACGGTTGCGATGTAATTCTTCACGGCGCGTGACAGCACCTGTCAGTGCCTGAGGCAAAAACATTTCAAGGCTACGCCAGCCAGGCGGGGCCTCACCCAGCAGGCGTGTCAGCCGCGTCAGAGCCTCTTTCACAGTCCAGAAAGAAGGCCTGGGAGGAGCATAAGGACGCTTTGCTACCGTGCGCCGCATGGCGCTCATATAAGCACGCATAAGCTGAGGGATATCAAGCACCAGACCCGAGCGGTCTATTTCGGTCAGATCTTCTGCCGTGCCGCGCTCCCATACATCGCGCCCGGTGTGAGGTCGCGCTTCAAGCCACTGAGCCAGCTGATTCATACAGGCAAGCTCTCTCAGGCGTGCCTGTAATAATTCAGCCGCCTCTTCTCCCTCCGCTGCCTGCTCGCTCTCCGGCGGTAAAAGCAGGCGCGACTTCAGCCAGGTCAGCCAGGCCGTCATCACCAGCCAGTCAGCAGCCAGTTCAAGGCGAATATGACGTACCTTTTCAACAACGATCAGATATTGCTCAACAACCTGAAGCACTGAGATACGACTTAAATCGACTTTTTGTGCACGAGCGAGTTCAAGAAGGAGGTCAAGGGGGCCTTCATACCCCTCAAGCCGCAACACAGGAGGATGCAACAAAGCGGCATCCTGCTGCTCCGTCTCCGCCGCGGTTGAGGAAGGCAGAGCCAGCGGCTGGTGCTGGTCTGCACTATCAGATTTTTTATCTGTCATTGTGCAGACCACACCAGCCTTAGCATGACGTTAGTGAACCTGTGTGCAGGCCAGCCCACGTTCACGCACAGCACTACAAAACGCACGTGTATCAGCTGAAGACGCAAAACCTGTCACACGCAGACGATAGAAAATTGCATTATCACGCTGTATTTTTTCGACTGACGGTTTACGTGAGCCAAAAAGGTCAGAGTAGCGCGTCTGCAGCCTTGTCCACTCTTTCATAGCCTGCTCCGGTGATTGCAAAGCCGCAAGCTGCACCTGATATTTCCCGCCGGATGAAGCCGGTGCAACAGGCTGCGTTGCTGTGACCACCTTTTTCTCAGGTGCTTTTTTTACCGGTTCGATCGGTGCCTGAGGCGGTGTTTTATCATCCACCGGAGCCTCAGGCGTTTCAGGCGCAGGCAGAGCATCAGACTGAATCACCGGATCCTGACTATCTGCAGGCTGCATCACACCAGCCGCAGCTTTATCGTCATTTTGCGCAACAGCAGAAGTGTCAGGGGCGGCAGGAGGAGTCTGGCTCTGCTCTGTGCTGACTGCTGCTCCGGCAACATCAGGCGATGCACCTGCACTGCCAGTAGCCGTATCCTGTTTTTCTGCACTTTGCCCGTATTGCTCAGCAAGCCCGCCGGGGTTGGGCTTTTCGGGCCCGGGCGTCAGGTGGGCCTGCCCGTCATCAGCCTCAGGCACAATCATATTATCAAGCTGCATACCACCCGGATCAACCGGTTTTGTGCGCATTGCGACAGATGGCGGACCAATAACGGGAATCCCCCCCTGATGGTGCCCCAGCAAAGCCCACCCGCCGATACTTACCAGCAGAATACCACCCAGGCCTGCTGTACCATAAACAAGCCAGCGGGTGCTTGCATCGCTGTTCAGCGCATTGGTCAGAACCCGAAAAGCAGACCCGCCTGCCTTACGAGGCGGCGGCTGATGCCCCCCCATACGCTCACGCGCATAGTCAGCAGATCTGCGATTTTCCTGGTATTGTTCTTCGTTCTGACTCTGGTCGTCAGACATCAGCGCATTTCCTCTACTGGTTCGACACCCATTACAGCCAGACCTGAACGAATAACCGTTGCCACAGCAGCAACAAGAGCCAGGCGGGCACGGGTTGCCTCAGGCGCTTCAGGCTGCAAAAAGCGTAAAGCTGCATCGTCACGCCCGTGGTTCCACAAAGAGTGAAAATCACCGGCAAGATCCGTCAGATAAAAAGCAACACGATGCGGCTCTCTGGCCTGAGCGGCGGCTTCAACAAGACGCGGCCACTCAGCCAGGCGGCGGATAAGAGCCATTTCAACATCGGCACTCAGCGTATCCAGCGGCACTGCAGCTAAAACTTCAGCATCAGTTACGCCATAGCTGCCCTCTTCAGTCGCGGCACGTAAAACAGAACGACACCGGGCATGAGCATACTGCACATAAAAAACCGGGTTATCACGCTGCTTTGCCACAACATGATCAAGATCAAACTCCATCTGCGCATCGCTCTTGCGGGTCAGCATAGTAAAGCGCACAACGTCCTTACCGACTTCGTCAATCAGGTCACGCAGCGTGACAAATGTGCCTGCCCGTTTGGACATTCTGACAGGCTCACCATTTCTCAGAATATGAACGATCTGACACAGTACAACCTCAAGCGGTGTGCTGCCACCGGTTACAGCTTTCACTGCGGCTTTCATACGCTTAACATAACCACCGTGATCAGCACCCCAGATATCAATCATCACCTGGGCACCACGTGCAACCTTATCAGCATGATAGCCAATATCATTCGCAAAATAGGTATTGGTACCGTCAGATTTTTTCAGAGGACGGTCAACGTCATCACCAAAGTCAGTCGCACGGAAAAGAAGCTGCTCGCGTTCCTCCCAGTCATCAGGAAGCTTACCTTTAGGAGGCTCAAGCACACCCTCGTAAAGCAGGCCTTCTTTTTCAAGGTGAGCAATGGCAGCATCAACAGCCCCGTCACGCAGCACCTGCGCCTCTGACGTAAAGACATCATGCTTCACACCCAGGGCGTGCATGTCTTCTTTAATCGCCACCAGCATATGAGCTACAGTGAAGTTGCGAACGGTACCGAGCCATTCACTCTCAGGCAGAGGGGCCGCATCATCACCCGCCAGAGTGCGACCATATTGCCCGACCAGATCCTCACCCACAGGAATGAGGTAATCCCCTTTATACTGAAGACCATTAGGTGTCAGAGCCGCAAACTCGTCTTCCGTCAGCTTTGTGCCCAGCGCCTGAAGGTAACGCCAGTAAGCTGCCCAGGCCAGAGCCCTGACCTGAGTGCCGGCATCATTAATATAAAATTCGCGGGTTACATCAAAACCGGTTTTTGCCAGCAGGCTGGCTGTAACATCGCCCACAACAGCGCCACGGCAATGCCCGACATGCATTGGCCCGGTAGGGTTTGCTGAAACGTACTCAACATTAACCTTTACCCCGTTACCGGTCTGAGCATCACCATATGCCTCACCCGCTTTAAGGATAACCGGCAGAATATGACGCAGTGTATCGGGCTTAAGTGTGAGGTTAACAAAACCAGGACCAGCCGAAGCCGCACTGGCTACCCCTTCGGTTTTTTCAAGCAGAGCTGCGAGTTCACCTGCAATATCAGCAGGCTTGCGGCGTGCAGTTTTTGCCAGCAAAAGGGCCGCATTTGTCGCCATGTCGCCGTGTGAAGGGTCACGCGTTGGAGTGACCTCAATACGGGCGAGTGTTTCTTCGGGCACGTCAGGCAACAGTGTATGCACTGCGGCAAGAACCTGGTGACGATAATGCTGGAACAAACACTCTGACATACGCGTAAAAATCCTAATACAAAACGATACAACGCCGGGGTTTCAACCTGTTACTGACAGGTCCGTCAAGCGGCGATACTCATCAATAGCAAAACGGTCGGTCATAGACGCCACATAATCGGCCACTGTACGACGCAAAGCCATATCATTGCCAGAAGGGGCTCTCTCACGCCAGACATCAGGCAGCAGATCAGGCGACTCCGTCAGCACAGTAAACAGACCAGAGGTAACCTTTCTGGCTTTATACCCCATGCGGTTAACCCGCCAGTGCCTGTAAAGCCGGGCAAAGAGGAATTTTCGAATTCCTTTATTTGCTGCCCACATTTCGGGGCTGAAAGCAATAACAGGCTGCGAGGCTGCACGAATATCCTCAACGCTCTGGGGGGCGAGGTCCTGGAGGTTCCGCCGCGATGTCACCAGCACGTCTGTCACCAGAGCATTGATTACCCTGCGCACAACCTCATGGCGGATACGCTGCGCTTTTTGTGGCACATCAGTATAATCAGCCGCAATCCTGCGCACTTCAGCCAGAATACCCCCGACCAGAGGCACATCAGTAAGATCATCAAGTGTCAGCAGGCCCGACTTCACACCATCATCAAGATCGTGACCATGATAGGCAATATCATCGGCCAGGGCGGCAACCTGCGCTTCAGCTGACGCAAAGCCGGTAAGGTCAAGCGGCCATGCCGCATCAAACTCACGCAGCCATGGCCCTGGCTTTTTAACCGGCCCGTTATGTTTGGCCAGCCCTTCTATCGTCTCCCATGTCAGGTTCAGACCGTTAAACGTGAGGTAGCGCCGCTCAAGCAGCGTAACCTGACGCAGTGCCTGCGTATTATGATCGAACCCTTCCCAGTTATACATCAGCTCGGCCAGGGCATCCTCTCCCGCATGGCCAAACGGAGTATGCCCAAGGTCATGCGCCAGAGCCACCGCTTCGGTCAGATCTTCATCAAGGTGCAAAGCACGCGCCATAGAGCGGGCAACCTGTGCCACCTCGAGAGAATGCGTCAGCCTGGTACGAAAAAAATCACCGACATGATTAACAAAGACCTGAGTTTTATACTGTAACCGCCTGAAGCCTGAAGAATGTACCACCCGGTCCCTGTCACGCTGCCAGGGAGAACGCGTAAGTGACTCAGCCTCATCGTACTGCCTGCGACCACGCCCCTCCCCTCTCTGCACGGCATAAGGCGCACATGTTGCAAGATGTTCCTGTAAAGACATTCTTTCTCCTGCCCGACCTGCTGCAAAGCCCGCTGACAGAAGAGCCAGAAGGCGGTTATAAACAGGCATAATAGGGCATTGTTCAAAATTTCACCAACTTCTCTGCATTTTCCCCTTCAAACACCTTTACCGGAACGCTATTTATAACAGTATGACCCAGCCACAGCCCTTCTCCGTCTCCGATGCTGCTGCCAAGCGCATTGCCTCTGTTCTTGCCAGCCGCAGGCAGTCTGCCGCGGGGCAGAATACTCCCCTGCCGGCCGCTCTGCGCGTTTCTGTTGATGCAGGCGGCTGCAACGGCTTTCAGTATCGCTTTGGCCTGATTACCCAGGCAGAGATCGCTGAAGATGATACGCACTTTGAGAAAAATGACGTGCTGGTTGTGGTTGACCCTGCCAGCCTTGAGTTACTTGAAGGTGCTCAGCTTGATTTTTCTGACAAGCTGATGGGCGCACATTTTACAGTTAACAATCCCAATGCAGCCTCATCCTGCGGTTGTGGCACAAGCTTTTCTCTCGCATGAAATTCGCCTCCTGGAATGTAAATTCCGTTCGCCTGCGCCAGAACCTGATTGCAGACTGGCTGGAGCGACACGACCCTGATGTGCTGATGATGCAGGAAATCAAATGTGAAACGGCAGCGTTTCCGGCTGATTTCTTTAAAGAACGCGGCTATGCCTCTGCCGTGGTCGGGCAGAAATCCTATAACGGTGTAGCCACACTGGTTAAAGCTGACAGGACAGAAATTGTCACTGACCACCTGCCCGGCTTTAATAACCCGGCAGCCCGCTATGTTGAAATACGCACGCAGGGGCTGGTCTTTGGCAACCTCTATCTGCCCAATGGCAATTCAGGCGGAGAAGAAGGATACGCCACCAAGCTGGCCTTTTTTGAAGCACTGACAGCGCGGGCTGAGCACTATCTGCGCGAAGAAACTGATTTTATCTTTGCCGGAGATTATAATGTCTGCCCCGCAGCCGGCGACTGTGCGCCCGGAGCCCTCGCACCCGATGACGCTCTGGTCCGGCCACAGACACGTGCAGCCTTTCGCCGTCTGATCTGGCTGGGGCTGACAGATGCTCTGCGCGCACTGCACCCGACAGAGACACTCTACACTTTCTGGGATTATCAGGCCGGAGCATGGCAGCGAAACAGCGGCATACGCATTGACCACGCCCTGCTTTCACCCAGGGTCGCTGAACGCCTTGTCAGCGTATTCCCTGACAAAGACGAGCGCGCTATGGAGCGACCTTCAGACCACGTGCCGCTTCTTGTCACCCTGCGCGACAAAACTGAGGGATAATTTATGACTGATACTTTTCCTTCTTTGTTTGCCGCAGCATGCGCTCTGGCTCAGGGCAAGGTCAGCAGCCGGCACCTGACAGAGCTGGCTCTTGCACGTATTCATGACAAAGAAGGAGAAGGCCGTCAGACTTTTAGCGTCGTACACGCTGACAGTGCACGAAAACAGGCTGACCTGACGGATACCCGACGCAGGGCCGGTGAGCCACTCCCCCCGCTTGCCGGACTGCTGATGTCCGTAAAAGATCTGTTTGACGAAGCAGGCAGCATCACCAGGGCCGGCTCAGTCGTACTCAGTGATGCCCCGCCGGCACAGCAGGACGCGCCTGCCATTGCTCTGGCCCGTCAGGCTGGCCTTATTTCTATCGGACGGACAACAATGACGGAGTTTGCTTTCTCCGGCGTTGGCATGAACCCGCATACCGGCACCCCGGCAAACCCGTGGGACAGAGCAAACAGGCGTATTCCGGGCGGCTCATCTTCCGGAGCGGCAGTGTCTGTCTCTGATGGTATGGCTTTTGTGGGGATAGGCAGTGACACCGGGGGGTCATGCCGTATTCCCGCAGCGCTGACGGGGCTTACCGGATATAAACCGACGGCCAGCCGCATTTCAACCAGAGGAACTGTCCCGCTTTCCTCAACTCTTGATTCTGTTGGCAGCCTGGGCCGTACCGTATCATGCTGCTGGGCTGCGGACCGTGCGCTTGCAGGCCTGCCTGTTGACTGGAGCGCACGACCTGAAGCCCGCAAAACCAGCCGACCACGCCTGGGTGTACTACAAAGCTATGTGCTGGACGGTATGGATGACACTGTTGCCAGCACGTGGCATGCCGCACTGAAGCAGCTGGAGAAATCTGGTGCCATTCTGGAAGATGTATGCTTTAGCGAGCTTGAAAATTTACCGCAGATTAACCGGCTCGGGGGCTTTCCTGCACCTGAATCCCTCGCATGGCATGCCCCGCTGCTGGAGCATAAATCAGAAGCTTATGATCCCTTTGTGCTCAAACGCATTTTACGCGGCAAAGAACAAAGTGCGGTTGATTACCTGACACTGCAACGCGAACGGCAGGCACTTATTAACAGGGCAGCGCAGGTCATAGCCCCCTATGATGCACTTATCATGCCAACAGTGCCGGTTATTGCACCACATATTGCTGACCTCGTGGCAGATGAAACACTGCTGACACGTACTAACCTGCTGCTGCTGCGAAACCCGACTGTTGCCAACTTTATCAATGGCTGTGCTATCAGCCTGCCCTGCCACGCAGCCGGCGCTGCCCCTGCAGGCCTTATGGCCATGCAAACAGGACACAAAGACTCTCACCTGTTTCATGTTGCGGCGTGGCTTGAAGAGGCTTTAAGGCTCGGAAAATAGTAACCAAGCATAACATTACCCATAGCAATCAGCTCTTAATATTTTTCACCCTTATTCTTTTCCTGAAACATCTTCACAAGCAGTGAGAGCAATCGGAACTGCTAAGAACATTCTCGTGCGCTTCTCCGCTGCTACGAAGAGCATAATCGTGTGCTCTATACGACGAAGAGAGAAAAATGCAGAAACGAGGAGGCGAAAGCGCTTCACTCATAGTGAAGCTCTGATCGGTCGGTGGTATGTTATAATAGCATATCATTGTCTGAGAAAAATATTATTTCAGCGCAAAAGCACCACCTCATCTGAAACGGTGCTGCCTTGCAAATGAACCTGAATTTTATTCTGCGACCAGCGCGCCCCCTCCCCATTTTCCATTGCGCGCAACCATGAACACCCAACAGTGATATGATCACCCTTCAATTATTTCATGATCTATTTCACTAGAAATAATTTTATATTTTCCTTATGTAAATAACAAGGATAAGGATAATGTAATAATAATTTAAAATGATAATATATTGTTAACGGAAATCTTATGGCAGACAATAATATTCCACCGGATCATTATCTGATCATTGAGGATATGCTGCAGGGTCTTATTATTGTTGATACCCACTGGGCAATGGCCAGCAACCTGATTCGGCTGATTAGAGACCCTGTTCTTTATGATGAGGCGATAAACCGTTTTCTGACATACCTGCGCCCCGACCAGAAAAGGCAGCTTGAACAGTTTGTTGCTCGTTACGGTGTGTATACATCTGTTGTCAGAAATCAGCTCTTTACAGCTGCCATGCTCAGAAACCACGGGCTAACAGCGTTTTGCTTTGTCCCCTGGCATGAGTCAGCACATCAGAGCGCGTTTAAAAACGGTAGTTCTGCTCAGCAGGTTGCTTCACCGCAAATGCAAAAAATTGCCGCAATGTCGACAACAGAGCGGGTTGCAGAGTTACTTTACAGGGCCTTTTTTAAAGCTGGTGGTGTGTTAGCAGAAGGCATGACACCCCAGAACCTGATGAAAATTCTGATGGTATCAGCAGGAACACTGGTCGCGTTACAATATGCTCCGGTTGGCTGGGGGCTTGATGCGGCATTACTGGCTCTTGGTCTGACAATGATTTTATATGGTGGTCTGGCTGCTGTACGTGAGCTGATTGATTCTGTTTCACTGGCCACGCATGCAACAACTGACGCGCAGATGGATCATGCTGTTTCTCTGTGTGCCGACGCGATGGCAACCCTGGGTGTTGATGCTGTCATGGGCTTCCTTATACACAAGGTTCTACCCAATAGTGGAGGACGAGCCGCCGCGTCAGAAACGGCAACTCAGGACGCTTCGACAACCTCAGCCAGACAGCCCAGTGACGGAATAGTTAAACCTTCACCAGAGCCGTGGGAAGAACCCTATACCCGTCAGGATGGCAGCATTAGCTACGACAATTTCAAAACAAAAGAAGTATATGATCCCCTTAATAAATCTTTTCTTGAAAAGAAGGCTGATGCAGCCCTTTTCGATCAGGGGTGGGATAAAACAATGCGCGAACAAGTGATCGATAGCGGCAGTGAACAGAAAATTATTCCTTACCAGGAAGGGTCAAAAGTTTATGGCTTCAGCAGCAAAAATTACATGATTGACGGAGAGACCGTTATTAAGGGCTCAAACCCCGAACGACCCAGTGCATACTGGTTTCATGAGGATGATCTGTCTTCCGTTAAAGAGCAATACTGGGACACAGATGCACAAAGATGGGATAGCGTGAATATCAAAAAAGATTTTGCACTCCCCTGTTTTAATGCGGCTGATGACCTGCATGCTGCTACCGTTAACCGTAATCTTGATAATGTTGTCAGAGCCCGGATTGATCCGGCAACGGAGAATTATAGCATGAGCCTTCCTGATAGTACGATAAAAGCAGGTAGCATCAGTCTGCCTGGCGGACGAAGCCAGATCACTCTGCCAGCTGACAGTCTCGGCAATTTCGAGATTCTCCGATGATCCCCGTCACAGCAGAGATGATCAATGCAGGTGACATTGATGAAGAATATGCTGACCTGATGAAGCGTATCACCTTCCTGCTCGATCTGTGGCACGATAAACCAGCCAGTAATAACGACCCATACGGGCGTATGGTCTATTTCCTGCTCTGGCTGCGCCAGGAGGTTCAGGCACGGCGCATACCAATACCACTTGACCGCTCTTACCTTGGCACTCTCAAATATCTTGCCGGATCAGGAGATGTGCGTGATTCTGATGATGTCAGCCGGGCTATGGGAGAGATGATTCAGATTTTGCTGGGACGCGGGCTGATCAAGCCGCGTCATTACCCGCTACTGGTCTCTCTGATGGATGATTTTATCGCTGCTGCAGAGAAAAACAGGCCAGGTCTGGCAGAAACTGATGCATTCTTCAGAGAGTATTGTCAGAGGCGTGATGACATTGTTGCTGGTATCCTCAAACCGCCTATTGAACCCACAAAAGAGCAAAACCGTTTTGACTTTGCCAGCGCAAAATCTCTGGCGCCGGTATTACCAGGAGAAACAGAACATAATTATGAGCTGAGTGTACAAATGGACCGCACGACCTATCCACTTATGGGGTATCGTCCTTTTCAGGCCCGTAAACCTCCCATGCCAGCCCCTGTACCTGGCCTTGAGCGCATGGCGCCGGATTTTACAGCTCTGCGTGACCAGGAGAGGAGGAAGGCCGCCGGAGAAGATAAGTAACGCCTTAATAAAAAGGGTTTATTATAATTCCCTTTATCGAGAGTATGTTCTCAACTGGCAGCCATGAAGAAAACAGAAATGCATTTCGAAACGACAATAAAAAATTAAATCTCATGGCTGTATTTTATAAATATAGTGTATAAATTTTCTTTTCCTGATAAAAAACTCTCACATTAAAAAAATAAACCTAAATACAATATCTGGAGATCTTGGTTGTTATAATTTTGTGTGACCAATTAAAGGAAGACGTGCGAGCATATTTTTTAGCGCCAGAGCATCCCACGGCATGTGCTCCGCAATACCCAGACCAACCACATCAGCTATTTCTGATATATCATCCAGTAATTGTATCACCTGCGCCATTGATACTTCCCCCTGCGCGATACCCTTAAAGGTATCAGGCGGCACATTGGGCTGAGCAAAAAGCACAGAATGAAAAAAACGTGGATTGAAAACATCGAGATCTAAATGAATAGCTAAATACTTTGCTCCTGTTGATCTGAACCAGTCCAGAACAGGTTTACTTCCCTTTTGCGCCAGTTCTTCAGGCCCTGCATTTTTCAGGCCCAGACGTTTAATTTCACCGGCCTCCCACTCAGTCGGGTCATGTAGTCCGGCAAATAGAACATTCTCTGGCTTAACAGGGTAAGCTACAGCTTGTGTGAAATCTGCATCCCCCAGCCCCAGCAAATTTCCAAGAACCATGGCGTGAGCATGATTAAAGTGTTCTGGTGTCATAATGTCCGGGTGTGTATCAACCCACAGCACGGCCAGTTCATCCTTGTAACGCTCACTAAGATAAGCAAACGGGGCAAGATCTACCAGGCAATCCCCTCCCAGAACGACCAGACGATCAGGGTTGTGCTTATCAATCAGACCGCGTGCAGTATGAAGCTGCTCAAGTAATACCTGGCGCCCTACTATTCCATTTTCTTCAGATAAAGGTTTCTCCGTCGGTGCCTTAACAGGTACTTCTTCAACCGGTCCATTTGTGACTGGTGCAAGCCAGCTTAGAAGCTGAGCACCAAAAAAATAAGGAAGGTTATTACCACCCTGCCATTGAGGAAAAAGAAGACGGAGTGTTTTATCTGAGGAGAGAGTCATGGATTTCTTTTTCTACGTAGACGTTAGATACAGATACACATTTAAACTTTTACAACTCAGCAGCTATCATAACCCACTTAATCTGACAGCGCTTTAATAACAGGGTAAAAAATTCGCTCTCCCGGCGGGTATCAGCCCTTTGTCTAACCTGCTCAGACATTATAAGCCCTGAGCAAACATATCCACCGTCTTCAGACCTTCGTCCGACGAAACAGGGAGCCCCCTCTCCAGGTCACTGTGACACTTGGTTACCTCCGTGCTATTTTTTGTGTAACATAGGCACAGAGCACACAGGGGTTGGGTCATAGCACCCGATACATCTGACACACTTCTTACTGGCGGAGAGTAACCCGTTGAAACTGCGTTTACGTCAGCTTTATATGATCGCACCCTGTGTCAGCATAATATTGTGCGCTCAGCCGCAAAGAGGCTTTGCCGCCGACATCCCTGCCCCTCCGGTCGTTCTGCCTCACCCCACGACATTACAAATCACACAAACGCAGCCCATTGCTCTGCCACAGCATATTCAGCTTATATGGCACGGACAAAAAACACCTGTGCTGACAGCCGCAGTTGCACGCTTGCATACACGACTTGAAATGCTCTCCGGCACCAAAATTTCATTCTCAGCGGCGGCTCAAAAAACACATAACTTTGCTCTTGTTATATCATGCCCGGAGAAAGGAGATTTCTTCCCTTCCCTCGGCATGAACGAAGCTTATTCCCTCAAAGTCAGCCCGGCCGGAGCTGAAATTTCAGCACAAAGCGCCGCTGGCATTCTGCATGGCCTCACCTCACTGCTCCAGCTGGTCAGCCAGACCTCAGCCGGGCCAGTGCTGCAACCGGCAACCATGACAGATGCTCCGCGCTTCAGGTGGCGTGGTCTGATGCTCGATGTCAGCCGTCATTTTATGAGCCTGTCCACCATCAAACGGCAGATTGATGCCATGGAAATGGTTAAGCTCAACGTGCTGCACCTTCATTTATCAGATGGCCAGGGTTTCCGTGTCGAAAGTAAGCTTTTCCCGCGCCTGCAGAGCATATCCTCACACGGACAATATTATACACAGGATGAGGTCCGCGCCCTCATCCACTACGCTGCCGAGCGTGGCATTCGTATCGTTCCGGAATTTGATACACCTGGCCACAGCTTTGCCCTGCTTGAAGCTTATCCGCTTTATGCCGCTCAGGCCCCGCTCAACATGACTGACCGGGCAGAACGGAACCGGGCAGCCCTCGACCCGACAAAACCAGAAACATACGAATTCATTTCAAAGCTTTATGGCGAAATGGCAACCCTTTTCCCCGATGCCTACTTCCACATTGGCGGGGATGAAGTTGTCGCAAAACAATGGACTGAATCGCCCGCAATTTCAGCCTATATAAAACAACACAAGCTAAATGGCCCGGCAGAACTCCAGGCAGAATTCACCACCAAAGCTGTCGATATGCTGAGTAAAGACCACAAGACAGCGATCGGATGGGACGAAATTACAGCAGCATCTATCCCGCAACGCACTGTTGTTGAAGTCTGGCGTGGCGCAGCGCACACTGCAGAAGCGACGGCAGACGGCCACCCTGTTATTCTTTCAGAGCGTTATTATCTCGACCGTCTCCTGCCTTCTGCTCAGCATTATCAGGATGACCCGCTAGCCTCACCTCAGAGCACTTCTGAGGCAGAAGCCGCGGCTCGTACCAGTGGTCCAGGAGGTACAATCACAACGCAAAGTAAGCCGACAGATACCCAGCCTCTTTCAGAAGCCCAGAAGAAACTCGTGCTCGGGGGTGAAGCGGCTTTATGGACTGAAATTGTCTCTGAAGACATGCTGGATGCCCGCCTGTGGCCACGACTTGCAGCAATTGCTGAACGTTTCTGGTCGCAGCCTGAAAACTGCCAGCCGGATACCCTGTCTGCCCGTTTAGGTGTGACCCAGAACAGGCTGGAAACTCTTGGCATTCAAAGCGATGAAAGCACTGAAAAACGCATTACTCAGCTTGCACCAGGAAAGGAAAAAAGCGTCAGGATACTCCTTAGCGTCACCAGCCCGGTAAGAAATTATGCTCACAACCACGAATTTCTGCAAATTCGCCATAAACAAACAGCAACCGAACAGCAACTAAATACCCTTGCCGATATTGCCAGCCCTGACTCGCCGCAGGCAGAAAGCTTTAACAAGCGGGCAGCAGCGTTCATGGATGGGCAGATAGAACTCAGAGACTCACTGATTACTGATCTGCAGCTCTGGTCGGGTAATAATGCCCGGTTTATAAAGGCCGCAGCCCGCTATCCGGCTTTGAAAGACGGACTTCAGGCCTCAGCACTCCTCCATGACCTTGCAATGGCAGGGCTGGCAGCCCTGGGTGACAAGCGCACACTTCACTGGCGTAACAAAGGATGTGCTGCTGTTCAAACCGCAAAGGAACAGATTGCAGCATCAGAAAATATAAAAATCGTTTCAAAAACTCAGCAGCCTGAAGGAGATCTTCTTCAGGATATTACACCGGGGGTAGAATCTCTCATGAGATGCTCAGAGTGAGATTTACTAAGAATTATATGAATAAATTATAAAAATTAAAATAACTACATCAATACTTTTATTGAATAATTAATTTCTTATAAAAATTAGTCTCCTGGAGAGCGTGTTACTGCGCTTTATACTCGCACCACGCTGACCACCTCCTCCGATGACCATTTCACAGACTTTCGTCTTCCGCCGTAACTATACAAACATAACTATACAAAATCTCTCATCATGCTTGAAGATAGAGAAAGCCGGTATATACAGGACTATCTTATAACCAATAACTTTTCCCTCTGCTTTTTTCTTCTGGCTTTAACCGGATATACTCCCGCATGCTGCCTGTTATTCTTTTCCCTCAGATTGACCCGGTACTGGTAAATATTGGACCGTTTCCCATTCGCTGGTACGCTCTTTCTTACATAGTCGGTTTACTCCTTGCTCTGTTTCTTGTTCGCAGGCTTGTTCCTCTTACGCCACGGGCCTCATCAGTCGAACAGGTTGATGACTTTTTTGGCTGGGGCGCACTTGGTGTCGTACTGGGGGGGCGTCTCGGTTATATCCTGTTTTATCAGTCAGGATATTATTTAAGCCATCCGCTCTCTATCTTCGAGGTCTGGCATGGTGGCATGTCATTTCATGGCGGTGTTGTGGGTGTTATTCTGGCCATGTTTTTTTATGCCAGACAGCAAAAAATTAACTTTTTTGCCTTTTCTGACAGAATAACCGTTGCCATTCCTATCGGGCTGGGTCTGGGGCGTATCGCCAACTTTATTAATGGGGAGCTCTGGGGGCGCGAAGCCTCGACATCAGTACCCTGGGCAATGATTTTCCCCGGCGGCGGCGATGTCCCTCGTCACCCCTCTCAGCTCTACGAAGCTCTGACCGAAGGCCTGCTGCTCTTTCTGGTCATGTATACAGCATCACGCAGCCACAAAATCAGAGAACATGCCGGCATGCTTGGCGGCCTCTTTCTGGCAGGTTATGGTGTTGCCCGCAGCTTTTGCGAATTTTTTCGCGAACCTGATTCTTTTCTTGGTTTTTTACCTGGAGGAATCACAATGGGGCAGGTTCTGTGTGTACCAATGATCATTATCGGTATCACTCTGATGGCCCGTGCCTGGTTTGCTCCACCTTATGCCGGTTTGCCTGATACCCGTGATAATGCCCAAGACACCGCTAAAAACTGACCCTCTCAAAAATCTTTCAGCTCTGCCTCCCGGGGCTGAAAGGCTTGATGTTTTTATGGCCCGTGCCAACGCCCATTATTACGCGACGCATCCTATTTTATCAGATTTTGTAACCTCCCCTGAAATCTCTCAGATTTTTGGGGAGCTTCTTGGCGCCTGGGCTGTGGCAGTCTGGTATAATATGGGACGCCCCTCACCCGTTATTCTGGCAGAAGCAGGACCTGGCAGGGGTACATTAATGGCAGACGCCCTGCGCCTGATAACCCGCGTAGCCCCTGACATGGCACGTGCAGCTGACGTCCATCTGATAGAAACATCTCCTCTTATGCGTGCCGCACAGGCAGATGCCTTGCGACCTTACACCAGCCCCACATGGCATGACAGTCTGACAGAACTGCCTGAGCAACCTTTTATTCTGCTGGCTAACGAGTTTCTTGACGCTTTGCCTGTGCGGCAGTTTGTACATACACCGGCACAAGGCTGGCACGAGCATTACGTCGCCGGTGAAAATTTTATCTCTGTCAGCTGCCCCCCTCCCCAACTGCCGGATAAACGTACCTTCGAAGACAGCACGGTTGTCGAACTCTGCGAGCCTGCATTAGATATTGCCCGGCTTCTCGGCCTGCGTATGACCCGTCATGCCGGGGCTGCCTTATTTATTGATTACGGGCATTTTTCACAGCTAACCGGAGATTCTCTTCAGGCGCTGCGCCACGCCCGGCCGGCGCATCCACTCAAAGCAGCGGGAGAGGCTGACCTGACAACCCATGTTGACTTTCTTGCCTTCGCTACTGCGGCACAGCAGTCAGGGGCGCAAACATGGGGGGCCGTAACACAAGGTACTTTTTTGCGCACACTGGGGCTGATGGAACGCACTGAACAGCTGGCCGCTCATGCCAGCCCGGCCGATGCGCAGAACTTACACCACGCCACAGCACGACTGGCAGCCCCTGAAAAAATGGGGCATCTTTTCAAAGTTCTTGCTCTCACCTCTGTGGGCATGAGTCCCCCTCCTGGTTTTACGAAAGGACCGGCTGCATGACATCTGCCGCCTCACTGCCTCAGCAGGCACTTTCACCTCTCACCAGCACACTCCTTAAACAGGCCCGTCACGGTTTTTTCACCCGTGAAGGAGGTGTTTCAACCGGACCTTATGCCAGCCTGAACTGCTCTGTACGCTCTGAAGATACCCCCGCACACCTGCGTGAAAACAGACGCCGCATTGCTGACTGGATCAAAGTGCCTGAAAACGGGCTGACAAGCCTGTCTCAGGTACACGGAAAACGGGTTATCACTGTCACTGAACCACTCCCCTCCGGCCAGCTGGAAGAAGCTGATGCCATGGTAACACGCAATCCGGCTATTGCACTGGGCACTATTACAGCTGACTGCGCACCGGTATTATTTGCTTCTGCTGACGGGCAGCTTGTCGGAGCGGCTCATGCAGGCTGGCGCGGCGCTCTGGCTGGCGTGATTGAAGCTACTCTTGACGTCATGCAGCACGAAGGAGCGCCTGTTGCCGGAATTTATGCCACCGTCGGCCCCTGCATCGCCCAGAGCAGCTACGAAACCGGTGAAGACATGCATTCTGAGATAACAAAGAGCGACCCTGACGCCGCACGCTTTTTTATACCAGGGAAACGAACCGGCCATTATCAGTTCGACTTAGGCGGATGGTGCCTTTTCAGACTTAAAAGAGCAGGTGTACAACATGCTTCTCTGCTCGGCGTTGATACATTTTCTAATGAAAAACAATTTTTCAGCCATCGTCGCCGCACGCTGACTGGCAATGGCCCGCTGGGGCATCAGCTTTCTGTTATCTCACCAGGAGCGCGCGCATAATGCTCTTCACTTTACGTCAGACAACTCTTCTCCCTTTGTCTGCCCTTCTGATGCTCGGTGGCTGTATGCATGTACCCCGCCCTTTTTCAGACCCAGGTGCAAAGGCACGACAGCTTGCAGCTAACGCGCCGCCCTCGCGTCTTGATGTACCTCAGCCAGAACACACAGATCTTTCTCCGGCTAACTCAGCACTGCTATCGCAGGATATCGCTGAAGCGCTCCTTCAGCAGACTATCCCTGCAATTGCACAGCCTGCCAGAAAAGGGGACTGGTGGCTTAAGGTCACGACTGAGCAGCGTAACGATATGATTGTGCCGCTCTACACTGTCATGACACCGCAAAACACCGTGCGGGCAACACAGGAAGGCGTGCCCATTCCTGAAGAAATGTGGAACGAAGCCACCCCTGAACTTTTAAAGCAGGTTGCCAGCGACGCTGCTCCGCGCGTTTCTGCTGTGTTGAGCGGTATCCAGGCAGACCAGATGAATAAAGACCCCAACAGCCTGAAACACAGACCCGCACGCGTTTATTTCTCTGGTGTGAAGGATGCTCCGGGGGATGGCAACATCTCACTGGCACGGGCTTTTGTAACCTATTTTCACAACACCCCTGATGTCCTGCAAAACAACCCCGCTGATGTTGACTTCACCGTAAACTGCCATGTTACCCTGACCAATGCTCCTGCCGGCACCACCAGCCACCCACAGCAGCACATTGAAATTGTCTGGCAGGTTTTAGATAAGAATGGCAAAGAAGCCGGAGCAGCAACGCAGCTGCACGACATTGATGCCTACTCTCTTGATAATTACTGGGGTGATGTTGCCAGCGCTGCAGCACAGGAAGCTGCTGCAGCTGTAGATCAGATTCTTAGCCGCTATTCAGGACGTGATGACGCCCCTCTTCCCGACCCGGCCTCAAAGAAAAAATCTTCAGATAAATAAGTAGCTGCCATATCCCCTTCTGCGCAAAATTTCCGCAGAAGGAGATACAAAATTATTAAGCAGCCTGATGTATTAATTGCCGCATAATTTAAGCCCGATAACACACAGCACAATACCACTGATGAACACCAGCCGCATGGCTGAAACAGGCTCATGAAAAACGATCATACCGAACACAACAGTGCCTGCAGCCCCCAGGGCTGTCCAGACAGCATATGCTGTACCCATAGGGATACTACGCGTTGCCAGCTGTATAAGGCTGATGCTGGTCACCATGCACACTAACAGTCCGGCAAACCAGCCAATATCGCTCAGACTTTTTGTAAAACGTAAACAGGTTGTAAACCCTATTTCGAGAATACCGCTTACGATTAAATAAAACCAGTCCAAAAAAAATTCCTTTTTTTCATATCGTTAAAAATAAAATATCTTTTCTTATTATCACGGCATAAAAAAAACAACTTCTCTTTCTCAAATATATTAAATATTTTATAATATATTTGTTATTTCTATAAAATTTAAAGAAGGATTTTTAATGATAGAAATTTCAAAACATAAAATTGTCCTATTATTCTTTTTTACTCTGCTTACAGGACATGCGACATCTTATGCACAAAATATTAGTGAAGAAGATAAACTGACACAAAAAATTATCGAATTTTACAACTACACCGGAAATGATGATGTTTATTATTTAAATGATTTATTTAAAATTAAATTAAAACGGGAAGTTTCAGAGAATAGTAATACATACACTGACAGGTATGTTTATATTAATAAAGTTTACTCTATTAATGTTGCCCATATTTCTGTCGCCGTCAAACGCCTGTCAGACAATAATAATATTTACTTTGATATCGCTGCTCTGTCTGCGCAGTGCTGGAACTTTCGTTCATTTGCAAATGCAATGACTGAACCTCCTTCTGAAACAAACAGTGTTATGAATGATCCTGACTATGCCATATATCAGCGCCAGCTCTCACAGCAGCATGTTGTCTGGGTCAGCCCGGTAAGTGGCAATAAGCTCTCGCTCGATTATATAAATGACCCCATGAAATACGGTGGTCGTGACTGTATCAGAGCAATTACAATTGCAAGAGAACACTGACATTCTTCTGCCGCAGGTGCACACTCTGAATATCGCAGGCCAGGGGCAGTGACCGGCCAGCCCCATATTTCTGAGGCAGGCCGGTCACACCACTTTAATCATCGGCCCGGACTGACCGCATAAAGCCGGGCTCTCTCAGGCTTCTGACTGCTCCTGCGCAGCACGATGCTGTGCATCCCACTTACGTGTAAATGGAAGGCAGATAACAAACAATAATGTGCAGATTACAGCTGTAAAAAACAATATACGAAATAAACCTGCATAAGCATGCAACGTCGTGACCAGATCTGTGGCAGCAACGCCCTCGCCAATGGCAGCATAGTTTGCCATGATACTTCCCAGATACATAGCAACACCGTTTGACACACAATAGCTGCCCATCATAAATGCGCCAACATTTGCAGGAACATACCGGGCAACCACAGCAAGCCCCAGCGCACTGATCAGCAGTTCACCCACTGACAAAGCCCCGTAAGCCCAGAACATAACCCATGGCGATACCAGCGTTGTACTTGTTGCCGCACTCCACCACCAGATCAGAAAAGCCAGAGCAACAAGAGCAAAACCGGCTATAAATTTTTCAGCAATAGGAAAATTCCAGCCACGTTTTTCTATCGTGCCGTAAACCCATGACAGAACAGGACTGGCTGCCATAATCCACAAAGGATTCAGCGCCTGAAACTGCCCCGCAGACATAGAAAACAGCGTATGCCCGAACAGGGTAAACTGTGAGCTGACATCACGCAGCGCAAACAATGTAAGAGAAGTGACCATCTGCTGATAAAAAATGAAATACAGCATCGTCTGTACGATCAGCAGATAAGCAAGCCTTAAGCCGGGTCTGAAAGCCTCCTCCGCTTTAGCGTAAAGATAAATCCAGATACCAAGGGTCACAATAGCGGCCAGCCAGACGCAGCCTCTGCCCAGTGAGGGAGAGCCAAGCACTGCCAGCAGAACAGCGCCTGCAACCACCATAGCGCCAATCACTGCACCCATACGGCCCCATGCTACGGGCTCAAAGTCAGGAGCTGAACCAATATGCTGCAACCGGCTACGAAACAGCAGATAGCTCAGCACGCCAAAGGCCAGACCAGCAGAGCAAACAAAGAAAGGAGGTCCCCAGCCAAAACGCTGCTGCAGCCAGGGTGTCAGCAAAAGGGAGAAGGTAGAACCGACATTGATGCTCATGTAATAAATTGTAAAAGCAACGTCGATCTTTGCATCATCGCCTTCGTAAATGCGGCGTACAAGGTTAGCGGCATTTGCTTTAAACAGGCCATTACCCAGCGCAATCACTGATAATGCTGCGAAAAGGGCCATCTGACCGCCAAAGTCAAAACCCAGCAGGGCATAACCCAGCGTCAGCACAATGCCACCCATAAGCATGGTGCGACGAGAGCCCAGCACGGCATCACCAAGCCAGCCACCGACAGCCGGAGCTGCGTAAGTGATAGCTGCAAATGTGCCCCACAGCAGGTTGGCCTGTTTGTCGCCAAAACCCAGCCGCTGGACCATATAAAGCAGCAGGATCCCCTGCATGCCATAAAAACCAAACCGCTCCCATAACTCTATGGCAAGCACGACAGAGAAAGACTGCGCCCTGGCAGGTGCGCGAGGTAAAGATGCTGTCATAAGGCTCCGACCATATTGTAATCTCTTTTCCAGAACAGATATACCTGCGCTGTGCAGGTTTGTTGCTGACAGGCTTTTACACGAAGTGATTTTAAATCGCACCTGTAACAAAGCCAGAGATATCATATCTCGTCAGAAACAAGTCCGTACCAGAACGCTTACCCCACAGCCCGGCGGTTAACCGGCACTGTGTCGTATTCTCACATTTTTTTTCGGAACTGGTGTTATTTCAATGGCAAAGATCAAGGTAAAAAATCCCATCGTAGAAATGGACGGCGATGAAATGACCCGCATTATCTGGCATTTTATTCGCGAAAAACTGATTCTCCCCTATCTTGATGTCGATCTGAAATACTACGACCTGGGAATCGAACACCGTGATGCAACCGATGACCAGGTAACAGTCGACGCAGCTGAAGCCACAAAACGCTACGGCGTCGCAGTAAAATGCGCGACCATTACACCTGATGAAGCCCGCGTTGAAGAATTTGGCCTCAAACGTATGTACCGTTCACCCAACGGCACTATCCGTAACATTCTTGATGGTACAATCTTCCGTGAGCCAATCGTCTGCTCAAACGTCCCTCGTCTTGTACCACACTGGACAAAACCAATTGTCATCGGCCGTCATGCTTATGGTGATATTTACCGCGCAGCAGAAACCAAAATCCCGGGGCCTGGCAAAGTTACCCTGAACTACGTTCCTACTGACGGTGGTGAAAGCATCACCCTCGATGTGCATGATTTTAAAGGTCCAGGCGTAACCCTTGGCATGCACAACACCCGTGCATCAATCGAAGGCTTTGCCCGCGCCTCTCTCTCCTACGGCAGAGACCGTAACCTGCCCGTTTACCTCTCTACCAAAAATACCATCCTCAAAGCCTATGATGGTATGTTTAAGGATGTTTTCCAGGAGGTTTATGAGCGCGAATTCAGGGCAGATTTTGAAAAAGCCGGCCTGACTTATGAACACCGCCTGATTGACGACATGGTGGCCTGTGCCCTGAAATGGAACGGCGGCTATGTATGGGCCTGTAAAAACTATGACGGTGACGTAGAAAGCGACATCGTAGCACAGGGATTTGGCAGCCTGGGCCTTATGACCTCTGTTCTGCTCAGCCCGACAGGTGATGTTGTTGAAGCCGAAGCTGCACATGGCACGGTGACCCGTCACTACCGTGAGCACCAGAAAGGCAAAGCAACCAGCACCAACCCGATTGCCTCTATCTTTGCATGGACACGGGGACTGGCTTATCGCGGTCGCTTTGATAATACCCCCGATGTTGTACATTTTGCCGGCACACTTGAGAAAGTCTGCATCGACACCGTCGAATCAGGTAAAATGACTAAAGATCTCGCGATGCTTGTCGGCAAAGATACCCCATGGCTCGACACACAGTCATTCCTTGATGCGCTGGATGCCGGTCTGAAAAAAGAATTCGCTAAATCCTGATCATCTGATCTCTGCGAAAAATATTATGAAAGGGGAGCCTTCTCACAGGGGCTCCCTTTTTTTGTGAAAACCGCTAATGTGCCTGCCCGCACAGCACTCGTCCATTTTATGGGCCTGCCTCATTCAGTCAGTCATACCTCAGAAAGGTTTTTTAACATCATGGCCGACACGCCCGTTGAAACAGATGTTGTCATTATTGGCGCAGGTCCGGCCGGACTCTTCGCCGCATTTCAGTGCGCTATGCTACGCCTGAACTGCCTGCTCATTGATGTTCTGCCAGAAGTTGGTGGTCAGTGTATCGCCCTTTACCCTGAAAAGCCCATCTATGACATTCCGGCCTGCCCGGCGATTGAAGCCTCTCAGCTGATCGCTCAGCTGGAAAAGCAAATTGCACCCTTTAATATTCCGCGCCTGCTTAAGCATCGCGTTGATGACGTTTCTGGCAACCGGGGCGATTTTTCTGTCAAAACTGACAAAGGTACAACCGTTAAAGCAAAAGCCATTATTATTGCTGCCGGAGCCGGTGCATTTGGCCCGAACCGCCCACCGCTTGAAGGTCTGGAAAATTTTGAAGAAACTGGCTCGGTGCAATATTATGTCCGCCGAAAAGCTGACTTTGCAAACCGTAATATTGTGATTGCAGGAGGCGGGGATTCCGCACTCGACTGGGCACTCGCACTCAAAGATAATGCAAAAAAGCTGTATCTTGTACATCGTCGCGACCGTTTTCGTGGTGCGCCTGAAAGTTTACGGCTGCTTGATGATGCTGTGGCTGCCGGGCAGATTGAAAAAATCACCCCATATCAGCTCCACGCCCTTCATGGAGAAAACGGTAAACTCAGTGCCGTTGAAGTCATTGATCTGGATGGCACAACCCGCAAACTGGAGGCTGACACTCTCCTGCCCTTCTTTGGCCTGGCCACCGACCTGGGGCCCATAGCCACATGGGATATTCAAACAGCACGCTCTGTTATTCCGGTCCGTCCCTCTGACTGCGAAACATCACGCGCAGGTATTTTTGCCATTGGCGACATTGCAAGTTACCCAGGAAAGCTAAAACTTATTTTGCAGAGCTTTAGTGAAGCAGCCATGGCAACACATGCCATTCACCCGATTGTACACCCTGACCAGGCTTTACACTTTGAGCATTCGACAACACGCGGCGTACCGGCAACCGCCTGAATATTAAAGAAGAGCCAGATACATAAAAAAACAGAACCTCGGAGTTACCTCCGGGTTCTGTTTCAGTCTCAGAGCTCAGAGGGGAGTTATACTCCACCCTGAAAAGAGGCTTGCTTACTGAGCAGCTGCTGTTGAATCAGCGGCTGCTTTTGGCTTGTGATGACCATGATGGCCGTGTTTTTTACCATCATGCTGATGCTGGCCGTGATGAGCACCTTTCTTAGCAACGTCACCACTTTTAGAAGCGGAATCTGAAGGAGGAGCTGGTGGCACATCACCTTTAGCAGGAACTTCAGAAGAAGAAGAAGGTGGTGCAGGAGGAGCTTCCTGAGCGAAAGAAGGGGCAGCAGCACCCATCAGAGCAACGACAGAAGCGGCTGAAAGAAAATGACGAAACTTCATCGAAAAATTTCTCCTTAAATAAGTCAGGTTCCTCACGGTCACGATTTTATCGATATATCGCTGACACGTTCATACACAAACCCGACTAACATCCTGTTTATAACACGATCGCAAGACATCGTCTTGATATAAATTTTATAAATAAACGCGATTTGCCAGTATTTAAACTTATACTGATTATATTGCTGACATAATCCTGTTGTCAGGCATTACAAAACAACCTGCCATACCCCAATACCCGTTTTTGCACATAAAAAAAGCCAGCCTGCTATGCACAGGCTGGCCCTCTTCTAACGATAATGCCTCAGGCGTTATCGCCCTTACGTTCACGTTTTTTACGCTCATTCGGGTCAAGATAACGCTTACGCAGACGAACAGCTGAAGGTGTAACCTCAACCAGCTCATCATCTTCAATGTAAGCAATAGCCTGCTCAAGCGACATACGACGTGGCGGAACCAGCAGAAGTGCATCGTCTTTACCGGCTGCACGAATGTTGGTCAGCTTCTTTTCACGAACCGGATTTACTTCCAGGTCATTTTCACGTGAATGCTCACCAATGATCATACCAACGTAAACTTTTTCACCGGCATCAACAAACAGCGTGCCACGGTCCTGCAGTGAGAACAAAGAGTACTGTGTGGTTGCACCATCTTCAGCTGAAATCAGCGAACCGTTACGACGGCCTTCAATCGTGCCTGCATATGGCTGATAGCCATGGAAGAGACGGTTCATGATACCCGTACCGCGTGTATCGGTCAGGAACTCACCATGATAACCAATCAGACCACGTGAAGGGATAATAAAGGTCAGACGAACTTTATCACCACCTGACGGGCGCATATCCTGCATCTGGCCTTTACGCAGAGACATCTTCTCTACGACAACACCTGAATAAGGCTCGTCCACGTCGATCATAACTTCTTCGTATGGCTCTTCGCGCTCACCTGTCTCCTCGTTAGTGCGATACAGCACGCGGGGACGACCGATTGTCAGCTCAAAGCCTTCACGACGCATGGTTTCAATCAGAACACCAAGCTGAAGCTCGCCACGGCCTGCGACTTCAAAAGCTTCGCTTTCGGGGCTTTCTGTCACGCGGATCGCAACGTTACCTTCTGTTTCCTTAAACAGACGGTCACGAATCTGACGTGATGTCACTTTCTTGCCTTCACGACCACCCAGAGGGCCATCATTGAGGCGGAATGTCATAGACAGGGTTGGCGGATCAACCGGGATAGATTCCAGAGGCTCAGCCACTTCAGGTGCTGCGATTGTGTCAGGAATAGTCGCTTCTGACAGACCCGCAACAGCAACGATATCGCCGGCTTCAACTTCATCAACCGCAACGCGATCAAGCCCACGGAAAGACAGCAGTTTCGTCAGACGGCCTGTTTCAACCACAGAACCATCGCGACGGAGCACCTTAACGGGCATATTAACTTTAGCACGTCCCTGCTCAACACGACCGGTCAGTACGCGACCAAGGAAGTTGTCATTTTCAAGAATAGTCGCCGTCATAGCGAACGGCTTTTCTTTATCCAGTGCAGGTGATGGCACATGACGCAGAATCAGGTCGAACATCGGGCTGAGGTCTTTACGTGCCCCGTCGAGTTCTTCATCTGCCCAGCCCTGACGGCCTGAAGCGTACAGCATCGGGAAGTCAAGCTGCTCTTCATTTGCATCGAGTGAAGCAAACAGATCAAAAATTTCGTTATGAACTTCGTCCGGGCGGGCATCGCCACGGTCAATTTTGTTCACAACAACAATTGGTTTCAGACCACGTGCCAGTGCTTTACCAACCACAAATTTTGTCTGTGGCAGTGCACCTTCAGCAGAATCGACCAGCACAATTGCACCGTCAACCATGCTCAGAATACGCTCAACTTCACCGCCAAAGTCAGCATGTCCGGGTGTATCAATAATGTTGATACGGGTATCATTCCATACAACAGATGTACATTTAGCCAGAATGGTGATGCCACGCTCGCGTTCCAGGTCATTGCTGTCCATCGCGCGTTCAGCAACCTGCTGATGCTCATGGAAGGAGCCGGACTGCTTAAGCAATTCATCAACGAGTGTAGTTTTGCCATGATCAACGTGAGCAATGATGGCGATATTGCGGATATCCATGAAGAGTGCCTGATTTTCCCTGCGGGTTCTTCCGCCCCCTATTCGCTAAAAAAGGAGGCAGTTAAGACGTCACATAAATAAAGTTCTGGCTTGTCATTAAACGTCAGCGGGCAGAATTGCACGTAAAATCATTATGAAAACGACACACTGCTCTTATTTTTACCTGTCAGAGAACGGTTTTCTGCCCCTCCGGCCCGTTTATGGCTCATATATCCTGCCTGCAATGGACAGATCACCGGCATGAGAGTATTTTACAGTTGAGGATCATTCGCAACACGGACATGACAGGCATCCGGTTCAGAGGACCCTCCCTACCCGCCACCTCTCAGGACAGGACCAGTCAGCCGTGCGCCTCAGTAAGCTTCCGCTTTATGAAACAGCAGTCATCGACCGTGTTACCCCTCTGACATCATCAGACACGATTGCCCGGCGCCTGAGTGAGCTGGGTTTCGTACCGGGTGAACCGGTCAGGGTCGTAGCTCTGGGCCCGCTGGGAGGAGACCCCATGGCGGTAGAAATAGGCTTTACGCGCTTTGCACTGAGACATTCTGAGGCAGAACGCATCATATTGCGCACACCTGCCCCGCTGCCTGACCAGAAGCATTCTGCATGACCTCCGACAAGCCTTTACAGGTTGCTCTGGCTGGCAACCCAAACTGTGGAAAAACAGCTCTTTTTAACCAGCTGACTGGCAGCCGCCAGAAGGTGGCCAATTATGCGGGTGTTACCGTAGAACGAAAAATGGGGAAACTCGTCACCCCGGCTGGCCGCAAAGTTAAAATTCTTGACCTGCCTGGCACTTACAGCCTGTCTGCTGCCAGCCCTGATGAAATGGTCACCCGTGATGTCTGTCGCGGTGTTTACCGGGGTGAGCCTGCCCCTGACCTGCTGATCAGTGTTGTAGCAGCCACCAACCTGCGCCTGCATCTGCGTTTTATGCTCGAGCTCCGGCAACTCGGGCGCCCGATGATTGTCGTGCTCAACATGATTGATGCGGCAGGTAAACAGGGCCTGCATATCGACCTGAAGCGACTGGAAAAAGAACTCGGACTACCAGTTGTCACTGCCGTCGGCATTAAACGTGGCGGTGCAGATAATGTGCTCAGAGCACTTGATTCCCCTCCGGTCGCTCCACCTCCTCCACTGCCAGATGACACAGATCTGCATGAGGAAATCAGACGCATTATGGCGCTCTGCGTCAGCGTTCATGAAGACCGCAAACAGCAGCTTGAAGAAAAACTCGACCGCTGGGTGCTGCACCCCGTCTGGGGCATGTGTATTTTATTCGTGCTGCTCTTTATCATGTTCCAGGCAGTTTTCTCCTGGGCCCAGCCGGTTATGGATCTGCTCGACAGCATCATGAAACAAGTGGCTGACCTGACACATGCAGTGCTGCCTGCTGGCCAGATCAGTAACCTGCTGACAGATGGCATCATTGCCGGTGCCGGCACAGTCATCGTCTTTTTGCCGCAGATTCTTATTTTATTTTTATGGATTCTGGCCCTCGAGGAATCGGGGTATCTGCCCAGAGCAGCCTTCATGCTTGATAAAATAATGGCTGCAGCCGGGCTGAGTGGCCGCTCTTTCATTCCTCTTCTTTCCAGCTTTGCCTGTGCTGTACCCGGCATTATGGCTACCCGTACGATTCAGAGCCCGCGTGACCGGATGGTGACAATTCTGATCGCCCCGCTCATGACATGCTCTGCCCGGCTGCCTGTTTACACACTTCTTATCAGCGCTTTTGTTCCCTCACGGCATATTCTCAAAATCTTTAATCTCCAGGGGCTGGTGCTCTTTCTTTTATATGGTGCCGGAATACTGAGCGCACTGCTTGTCTCGCGGCTTTTTAAACGTAGCGGCGCAAACGAACCACCTTTACTGATGGAACTGCCCAACTACCGGCTGCCAGGTCTGCAAAGCCTTGCCATTGAGCTCTGGCAGCGCGCTCGTATATTCCTCTCACGCGTCGGCAGTATTATCGTCACACTCAGTGTCATCATGTGGGCACTTTCGAGCTTCCCTGCGCCACCGCCAGGGGGCACGCTGCCTGCTATTGATTATAGTCTGGCTGGTCGAATCGGCCATTTTCTGCTTCCTCTGTTTGCTCCTCTTGGCTTTAACTGGCAGATCTGTGTGGCCCTCATCCCGGGTCTGGCAGCACGTGAAGTCGCAATCAGTGCTCTTGCCACGGTTTATTCGGTCGGCTCGTCAGAAGCTGATGCTGCGGCTCAGCTTGCACCTTTACTCTCTTCTCAGTGGAGCGTTGCAACTGCTTTGTCTTTACTGGCATGGTATGTTTACGCCCCGCAGTGTTTTTCAACCCTGGCCGTTATTAAACGCGAAACCCGGTCATGGCGCATGGTCTGCATCACTGCGGGTTATCTCTTTGGCATGGCCTATGCGGCATCTCTGCTCACCTATCACATAACCCGGTTCTTTAGTGGTTAAAGCAGGAGGCGAAACATGGTTCAGATTCTCATCGTCAGCATTCTTGTTCTATTCTGTGCCGGTTACTGGCTGCAAAGGCTGGCTCCCTCTTTAATGAAACCTTTCTGGCGGGGGCTGGCTCTTACTCTCAGCAACCTGCACGTGCTGCCAGGCCTGCGCGGCAAAGCTGAGAAACTGGCCTCACCCGGCATTACCCGCACCGGATGTGGCGGCTGCAAAGGCTGTGATTCCAAAGGTGGAGGTTGCCATTAACCTGTGTTTCTGAGCAAGGTGCTGCCTGAAACAGGCACTATCAGAACACAGGACCACCCCGTGACAGAAACAGACAACATTCCCCGCACACCTAAAGCGCTGACCGCCGCCGTCATTATTATGGGTGTACTTATCATTGTTGGTACTGTCACACTGGTGGGACTGATCATTCATCGCATCGGCCATCACAGCAACGCACAATCTGCTCTGCCTGCGCATGTACCATTACAGGACGCTGTCACAACCCAGACCGAACTCCCGCCAGGAACAATACTGACTGGTATGACCCGTGTGCAGGACGACCTGCTGGCTTTGCAGGTAAATGAAAACGGTGAGCAAAAAATTCTTCTGTGGCAGGTCAGTACCCGCCGCCTGCTGCCTGGCCTGACTATACCGGCAGCAAAACACTAAAAACTAACCTGATTGCTAATCAGATGACATCATCCTGAAACTGAGAAAAATACTGGCGGTCTACCTCTCTCTGATGACGACGAAGCTGCTCAAACTCTGAAACACCACGCCAGAAGGCAAAAGGCTGCTGCCGGCTCATCAGCACTTCGAGTGTTTCGCCTCGTTTTTCTGCTATCTCTTCAAAAAGGGCATATGCGTCCTCGATGACGTATCGCATGGACGCACCTCCATAATACACCAGAGGGTGATGCTCCAGCTGGCGGCAACGAAACAGGAAAAGCTCAAGCGCTTTTCCTGCCTCTTTTCTCAGCTCTGAAAGTTTATCAGCTTCAAAACTGATCCGGCCTGACAGCCCTATAAACTCACCAGACATCATAAATGTTTTCGTATTCAGCGTTACAACAGCCGGCACGCCTCTGACGATCATAATATCACGTATTACTTCCACCTGACCTGAACCTTACACCAACGCCCTGCCGGTCTTGTCAGCTCAGAGCCTGACGAAAAGCTCTGTCTGGTCAGTCGGCTCACTATGTCTTCGGGAATATCAGAATTTAAGATATTTTATGACAAAAAATTTAATTTTCTGATCAGTATTTTTCTCTCGCTGAAAAGCAGAAATTGATAAATCTCTTTTACACTCGGCTGTTCCATTATTTTTTCAAACCCTTAGCGTTGCAGGCCGGTTAAGGAGCTCAGATAACATGACACAGTCTTTTTCTTATACAGGCCGACGACGCTTCCTGACACAGGCCCTGGCCGGAACGATGACTCTGGGGCTGCCGTCATACGTTTTTGCTCAGGCATCAGCTGACTTTAATGGTAACACGCTTGACAGGCTATTTCTGAATGCCGTCAGCGAACACGAGATACCAGGTGCTGTGGCTGCAATTGGCAGCAAAGGGAAAACAATATGGCGGGGTGTCTTTGGCCACCAGGCCCTGATACCCCACCCCGAATCCATGACCTGGCATACGCTCTTTGATATGGCCTCTCTTACGAAGCCTCTTATCACGGCTCCCTCAGTCATGCAGCTATATGAACAAGGCAAAATAAAACTCGACACGCCTGCCTGCCACTATCTGCCTGATTTTGCCGCTCAGGGAAAAGAGCATATTACGATACGCCATCTGCTGACACATTACTCAGGCCTGCAACCCGACCTTGACCTGGGGACACCATGGTCAGGCAAAGAAATTGCTGCACAGCTGGCCTGTAACGCCGCACCACAGAACAAAGCCGGCAAAAAATTCGTCTATAGCGATATTAATTATATTGTTCTCGGACTGATTGTGGAGGCCCTCTCAGGGCTGCCGCTCGATATCTATGCCACACGTCATATTCTGCAGCCTCTTGGTCTTAAACGGTCATTCTTCAGGCCTGATCCTGCATTATATGATGATATTGCTCCCACTCAGTTCGATGAAAACGGCACTATGCTGCGCGGAGTCGTTCACGATCCTACAGCAAGAAGAATGGGCGGTGTGGCAGGCCATGCCGGCCTTTTCTCATGCGCTGATGACATCATCACATACGCAAAAGCACTTCTGGCACGCCGCGCTGGACAGCCGTCGCTTTTTCCGCTCTCACAGAAAACTGTTATCATGATGTCTACCCCGCAGCAGCCACATAAAAAAACAGATCTGCGCGGCCTGGGGTGGGATATTAACACCCATTATTCAACACCACGTGGCGCTGTTTTTCCGCTGACCTCATTTGGTCATACCGGTTTTACCGGCACATCGCTCTGGCTGGTGCCTGAAACGCAGACTTTTGTAATAATTTTAACGAACCGTGTGCATCCTGACGGAAAAGGCAAGATCATTCCGCTTCGCCATGATGTCGCGACGGAAGCTGCCATAGCACTCCGCCAGAATTAAGGCTTACCAGTTATCCCGCTGATATTCAGAGGGATAATTTTCTGACTGAGTATATTCCTTCATATATAGACAAATCACATAAGTTACGGCAGAAGAACGTTTATTCCGTGTTATTCCTTCTGAAATCTGATTGCCCTGATGAAATACTCTCTCTCCGCTCTGCTCCTTCTCTCAACCACTGTTATCGGCGAAGGTGCTACGGCTTTTGCACAAACAAACCTGCAGACAACGACACATTCAGGAGCAGGGAAAGCGCAGCCAGCAGGAAAAAGAGAAGCCATTACTGTCACAGGGCATACGGCAGCAGGCGCCTTGGCAAACTATAACAAACCCGATGCAACACTCGGACCGCTAGGCACACGCCGCACACTTGATACGCCAATGTCGATTATGACAGTGCCTCACGATGTCATTGTTAATCAGCAGGCCCGCAATATTAACGACCTGATGTCTTATATGCCCTCAGTACAGCTTGAAATTCGCGGCGACCCTAATACCAGCCGCCCCCAGTCTCGCGGGTTTGAAGCTGATGTTGTTTCAAACACCCGCATGGACGGACTAAACATTGTATCGACCACCCCCTATGCGGCTGAGCAGTTTGATAACCTTCAGGTGCTTAACGGCCTGGCCGGTGCATTATATGGCACACAAAACCCCGCAGGTACCTTTGAATACAGTCTGAAACGCCCCACTGATAACCGCTTTAACCGCCTGACTGTCGGTGTAGATTCGATCGGTACTGTTATGGAGCATGCAGACCTGTCAGGCCGGCTTGGCCGCAATAAATGGTTTGGCTACCGTATCAACCTGCTGCACGGCAATGGCACAAGCTATGTTCAGGACAGCTGGGTACGCCGTAACCTTGTCAGTGCTGACTTTGACTTTCGCCTGGATAGTAAAACAACGATTGAAGTTGATGCCAGCCACTACACATATGATGAGCGCGGCACACCAGGCGGCTTTGCTTTTGGTGACACAATTGATCTGCCCAAAGCCCCTGATATGGGAAAAGCCGGCCTGGGTCAGAAATATGCCGGCTTCAACATGGAAACCAATACATTTCTGGCCAAAATCAAACATCGCTTTAACGACAACTGGAGCATGACACTGGGCGGCCTATATCAGGATGCTATCCGCCAGGTTTTTGCTACGGCCAACACGCTGACCGATAACAGTGGCGATTATACACAAAGCATCGCAGCAGCGACCACGGCTAATGACTTCAGAGTAGGCAGTAACCTGGCTTATATTAACGGACGGGTTTTTACCGGCCCGGTCAGACATGATCTGGTGATTGGTACCAACGGTTATATGATGGGTAACTATAACCCCACAACCGGTGAAAAATTTACGCTTGGGAGCTCAAACCTCTATAATCCGCAAAAACTGCCAGGCCAGCAGCCCTACTATCACGGTCGCTACCGCTCGGCTTACGTTATGAACCAGTCGTTTATTGTGGGAGATACAATACGTCTGGACAGACACTGGTCAATTATGGGCACATTATCATGGAGCTGGATACGCACTGACAGCTGGAGCAACCCGCTGGCAGCTTCTTACAAACACTCTGTTTACAAACGCTCTGCTGCATTCAGTCCTATGACCAGTCTGATTTACAAACTGACCGATAATCAGACAGCCTACTTTACCTATGGCCGTTCGGTGCAGCCTGGCACAGTCGCCCCCGCGGGTGCAGCCAATGTGAACGAATATACCAGCCCGCTGCGTAGTGAAGAATATGAAGTGGGCTACAAAATCATGTTCAGAAAACTCCAGATCAACGTCGCCGGCTTTCGTATGACCCGCCCGTTTGGCTATACTGATCCCACAACGCACATCTTTAACACCTATGGCAACCAGCGCAATTATGGTGTTGAAGCACAAATTGCCGGTTATATTCTGCCCAACCTCTCTGTTCTGGCCGGCATGACCTGGCTTGATGCTCAGATGGGTAACACTGGCAACGTCGCCACCAGCCATAAAGAAGTTGTTGGTGCTCCTCCTGTACAGGCTAACGTTTTACTGGATTATCGCCTGCCTGCTTCAACGGGTGATATTGCTTCACGCCTGGCTTTCAATGCCTCGGTGCATTACACCGGCCGCCGCGCTGCAAACCTGACCAACTCCACCTATGCAGCCTCATACGTTACACTTGACCTTGGCACACGCTTTGCCTTCAGAGCCGCACGACACCCGTGGATGGCCCGCTTTGGTGTCTCAAACGTGGCAAATGAACGCTACTGGGCATCTGTTTACCCGACCTCAATCAACGGGGCGAGTGCTACAGCCAATAACAGTGCCTATGCCGGCCTGCCGCGTACGTTTCATTTCACTCTTGAGGCTGACTTCTGAACCTTATGCAACCACGATCAAATCTTGACCTGAAAAAAGAACCTATATAGAACAAAAAACATTATCCCTCTGAGATTCTGCCGAAAAGGTGCCTGAGTTATGCTAACACGCAAACAATATGCCCTTTTGCAGTTTATTGACTCATACCTCAAAAAAACCGGCTTTTCACCCTCGTTCGATGAGATGAAAACCGCCATGGGGTTACGTTCTAAATCAGGGATACATCGCCTTATTTCAGGTCTGGAAGAACGCGGTTTTCTGAAGCGACACCACCACCGTGCCCGTGCACTGGAAGTGCTGCAACGACCTGAAATGCTGGCTAACGAAGCCGAAGAGCCATTACCGCACAACGTTGTCAGAGGGAAATTTTCATCCCCTCAGGCGCCTTCCTGCAAAGTTCCCCTCTACGGGCGGATTGCCGCCGGCCTGCCTATTATGGCCATGCCCGAAACACTTTCTTACATCGACATCCCTTCTGACCTGACAGGCTCAGGTGAGTATTATGCGCTGGAAGTTGCCGGGGATTCCATGATTAATGACGGGATACTGGACGGCGATACCGTTGTGATAAGACGCACTGAACACGCAGAAAGTGGTCAGATTATCGTTGCTCTGATTGACGAGAATGAGGTCACACTCAAACGTCTGCGTCGTAAAGGCAAAACGATTGCACTTGAAGCGGCTAACCCCAGCTATGAAACGCGTATTATACCAGCGGAAAGACTGAGAATTCAGGGTACGCTGGCTGGTCTGATACGCCGGTACTGATACGGGTTACTGTACCGAAACAGGCTCTGCTGCCGGCCTTTAATCAGGCCGAACACGTGAAAACGCAAATGTTGCAGCAAAAGCCGCGACAATATTGACTACAATTAAAATAAACACCGACATAATCGGATCATAATAATACTGACCGCCCAGTGCACCCCGCATCCCATCAATACCATAGGATAACGGGTTAAGAGAGGTCAGTGTTACCACCAGCAGCTTTTGTCCCTCCAGAGGGAACACCGCCCCGGACAAATAAAATAAGGGGGTTGCAACAAAATTTACAATCTGCCCAAAACTCTGTGTGTCTTTAAGAACAGAGCCCAGAATACTGCCAATAAACGAAAAGAAAATCGCAATCAGCACCGCAAAGCCAAAGGCTATCAAAACACCTCCGGCAGGCACTTTATGTAGACCGGCAACAGAGCAGACCACCCCAACCAGAACTGCCTGAATCAGCGCAACAGTTGTCACGCCCAGCGCACGCCCGAACAAAATACATGTGCGCGAAGCCGGAGCAACCATCGTCTCTTTAATAAAACCAAACTGCCGGTCCCATAGCAGATCATTGCCAGCAAATACTGTATTAAACAAAATGCACGAACCCAGCACACCCGGTACCAGAAAGGCAAAATAATCCCCCCGGCCAGCCTGCTGGTAAATAGGAGAAAAACCAAGCCCCAGAGCTACCAGGAACAGGAATGGCTGAGCAAGAGCTGAAAAAACGCGTCCAGGTGCGCGCAAATACGCCATTACCTGACGTCTCCACAGACAATAAATCAGATCCATGGCTGTTCTCCACCACTGCATTGCAGTGCCGTAAATATATCCTGTAAAATTATACTGTTCATTTAATTATCCGCTTCAGGCAAAGCATCTTCTATTTCTGTTTTGCCTGCAAAAAATACAGATTCGCGCTCTGATAACTGACCGGTCAGAGATAAAAATGCATCTTCAAGCGTCTGACCTTTTGCGTGACTGATCACATCAGAGACAGAACCGGCTGCTATAATTTTACCCTGATTAATCACAGCCACTGTATCTGCAAAACGCTCTACCTCATCGAGGTAATGTGTTGTTAGAAAAACTGTCAGATTTTGTGTTTTTTTAAGAAAATGAAGATGGTCCCACAATAATCTCCGACTTTGCGGATCAAGCCCCAGTGTCGGCTCATCAAGAAAAATAAGCACCGGCTGATGCAGCAAAGCACGAGCCAGTTCAACCCGTCGTTTAAGCCCGCCTGAAAGTTTTTCGACAATAACACGCTGATGGGACGTAATGTTAAACAGCTCAAGAACTTCAGCTATTCTTCTTTTACGCTCACTGCGCGGTATTTGATAAAAAGAGCAGTGCATCCATAAATTTTCATACACTGTGGCAGTCTGATCAAGCGTACAATCCTGAAACACAACACCGAAGCGCCGTCTGACTTCATAAGCCTGACGTGCAACATCCATCCCGTCTATTTTAATCACCCCTTTATCAGGCGGCAATAATGTTGTGAGCATTTTAATAGTCGTGGTTTTGCCTGCGCCATTTGGCCCAAGGAAAGCAAAAACCTCCCCAGCTTTCACACTAAAACTGATATCGTTAACAGCACGCTTCTTGCCGTATTCTTTAACGACATTCTGCACACTGATCATGTCTGATGCCTGAAATGCCGCAGTCTCTTTCATAAGCCGGCGGGCTCCGCCTGTTTTTTTTCTTTTGTCTTAACCGGGGGTTCCCTGAACATACCCCATTTATCCAGCGTATCAATTGCTGCCTGAATACCATCCTCTGAGCGAATTTCTTCCCCCAGAATTTTAGCAGCTTTAAGGAAACGTGGCCCCTGCGCCATATGAATAGCATCGGCAAGCTGCTCAGATGTCAGAGTTTTCCGGTCAAGCATAACAGGATTAATCCCTATTTCGTGCATACGCCACCTCCAGAAAAACTGATCTGCTACGAATGGCAACAAAATTTGTGGAATACCGGCACGAGCCGCTGCCGCCACAGTGCCTGCACCACCGTGATGCACGGCGAGTGAAACCCGAGGAAAAAGCCAGTCATGCGGCACACTGTCTACGAAAAAGATCCTTTCATCAGCAGAGACTAACTGGTTTTTAGCTAAAGCTCCCCAGCCTGTAGCCACAACGGCTCTGCGCCCGGATTTACGTATTGCGTCAAGTATTTTACGTGTAAATTCTTCAGAACGGCCGGTTCTCATACTACCAAAACCAACATAAATTGGCTTATCGTTGCCGCTCTCAAGAAAAGCAACGAGATCTGCAGGCGCTGTCCATGCATCTGCCTGGTCGTAAAACCAGTTACCAGTCACTGCTATTCGGTCAGAACGCCAGTCAGAAGGCTGAGGCAGCAGATACCTGCTGTAGGCATACAAAATATATCTGTTGCCGGAATCCCCATACTCTGAAGACCATGGCCCCATCCATGAAAACTGCTCCAGCCCCAGCTCCTTACGAATGATAGAAGCCGGGTTAGCCAGAACACGCCACACGATCAGCCTTACAAGATGCCCCAGCAAAAAATTAACAATTCCGGGCATACGTTTTTTCGGTGAAGGCCACAGGGGGGGGATCTCTTTGCTCGGCGTCAGTGGCATAAACTGCGTCTGAACAAAAGGAATACCACGTTTCTCTGACAAAGAGGCACCAAGCACTGTACCGGAGCCAGAGCCAATAATCAGATCTGCACCTTCTGTCGCTTCCCAGCCCTGCTGTGCCCACAAAGGCATCCAGGTTGTCATAACCTGAGATACCTTTTTACCAATCGTGAAGGGATGTCCTTCATCAAGTGCGGCATGCTCTTTAGCCATCAGCTCAGCAAAGTCAGACCGCAGGGGGGCATGCGTAAGGCCTGAAGTTTCAATCAGCTCCTTATGATTGTCAGATGTCGCAATAACGATGTCATGGCCTTTTTCCTTAAGCCTGCGCCCCAGCGCTACGAAAGGACGCGCATCACCCTGAGTTCCAATTGTAATGATAACAATTTTCATTATTTTACCTCATGAGCACAGCGTGAATCAGACGGGTTTAATGGAAAACCATATGGCAACCCCCCGCCCTCTTCTCTGCTCTTTTTTAGATAATCATTTAAAATAAAAGAAATTTTTTCAATATTTCCGGTTTTAAGCATATCCTGATGTCGCGCTGCCTGCTCGCAGATCATTACCCGCCCGGATGTATAATTTTTCCACTGCTCAGGGTTGTCGAACCTTACGCCCTCAGAGGCATCTCCTCCCTTTGCCGCGGCACGAATAAACAGAATATCTGTATCAGATTTACATGGTATATATTTCTGCAACATCGCCATATTACGCAATGTAACCTGGAGAAATACCTTAACCAGATTACTCTGATCTTTCTGACCATAGACTGCGCTTTGAGGAATCTGAGAAATATCAATCCCTTCAAGAAAGAGAGCTGCAACCTCTTCAGCAGTTTTTGGTTCAGGCCTGTCAGGATCTGTCCTGATATCAAGAAACTGTAATGCCAGACGGACATTTTCTTCAGAGGCAAGAGTAATATTACGGTGTGATTCTTCAAAAGGATAAGAATCAAGCATAGCAAGCATCTGAATCTGCTCGCCTCTTGCTCTCAGCTGTGCACTCAGCCCATGAGCGATTACACCTCCCATCGACCAGCCTACAAAGCAATACGGTCCATGCGGATGAATTTTTAAAATTTCATCGAGGTAAATATCTATCAGTTCTTCAACTGTTTCGGGGCTGTTCTCATTAAGCAATAACCCGGCATCCTGCAGGGCATAAACCGGATGTTCAGACGGTAAGAGTGCCACAAGCTCTTTAAAACTCCAGCTTATACCCAGAACCGGATGAATACAGAAAACCGGAACCCCCTCACCTTGCGGACGTAAAGGCAGCACAACAGAAAGCGGGTCAGCGGCCTCACCTTTACCAGCAAGGAACGGAGCCAGAGCAACAACTGTCGCTTCGGTAAAAATTTGCCCGACAGGCAGTTCGTATCCCAGCTCAGACAGTCTTGCGACCATCTGCAACACCATAAGGCTATCCCCACCCATACTGAAGAAGCTGGTATGAATATCAACTTCTGTAACGTGAAGGAGCTCTGCCCATATATCTGCCAGTATTTTCTCTTCATGCGTGCGGGGCAAAACTTTTTCGGAAAAAATTTCTTCTTTCGGTGTCAGAGCCTTCAACATACGCCGGTCAAGCTTACCGGCACTTGTCCGTGGTAAATGATCAACATACACAATGCGCCCGGGGACCATCTGCGCAGGCAGTTTTTCACTTATCTGCCGACGTACCACAACCGAATCATGCTGATCTGCCACCAGACAGGCAACCAGCACTGTCGTCATATCATCAGCTGATTTTTCAGCCAGAACAGCCGCCTGCCTGACGCCAGGCAATTGCATAAGAACACTTTCGACCTCTCCGGTCTCAATACGCATGCCTCTGATCTTTACCTGATCATCAGCGCGCCCTGACAGCCAGACCAGACCATCGGCTGTACGGACGGCTCTGTCACCTGTGCGATATGCCCGCTCGCCTGAAGGAGCGACAATGAAACGCTCCTGCGTCAGGTCAGGGCGGTTCAGATACCCTGTTGCCACCCCTGCACCGGCAATGAGCAATTCGCCTGTTACACCGTCAGGCAGCGCGTTACCGTCGCGGTTCACTATAAACAGGCTGGTATTGGCCAGAGGCCGCCCCACTGGCGGGTTAGCACAGCTCTCAGCTGTTAACCTGTATGCTGTTGACCAGATCGTTGTCTCTGTCGGACCATAAACATTGAACACAGCGCGGCTATTAGCAAACAGTTCAGATGCAAGCCCGGGAGAAAGAGCCTCCCCCCCCAGTTAACAACGTCAGGCCACATAAAGCTGAAGTAAGGCCACTACCGGTAAATGTTTTATATAATGTTGGGGTAGCCTGAAGAAATGTCACACCACAAAGATGAATTTTTTGTACCATCATGTGCGGATTACGTACATCCGCATGTGTTGCCACCACGACGCAACCACCAGCCACCACAGGCATCAGCAACTCAAGAACAGAAATATCAAACGTCAGCCCGGTTACTGCAAGCAGTCGGTCATTCTTTGTGAAATCAACTGTTTCTGTCATTGATAATAGTAAATTATACAGTGCAGAACATGGCACAACCACTCCTTTGGGGCGGCCTGTCGTACCGGATGTAAAACTTACATAAGCTGTCTGTGGCGGCACGCTGAATGCCGCACCGGATAAATCTGTTATCGGTAACTCTTCTTTTTTATCCAAACTCAGAACCAGAACAGCGTACCCATCAAACCATGATGTCAATGCATGGTCGCCAATAATCACCAGCGCCGGATTAGCCTCTTCAAGTATGACTGCGGCTCGCCCCCGGGGGCTTTCAGTATCAATTGCCACCCACGCACAACCGGCTTTAAGAATAGCCAGAAGAGCAATAACCATCCGCCTGTCACGAGGCAGTGCCACAGCAACCAGGTGACCGGGAGCAAGGCCCGCTGCCTTCAGACGTTTGGCAAGATGTTCAGCCTCCTCATACAAAAAACGTGAGGACACTGTCCCATCACAGTCAATAAGAGCAGACTCATGCCCTTTCCTGTCTAAAGACTGCATAAGGAGAGAGGCGGCATCATTGTCAGGCCACAGCCGCACCGCTGCTTCTTCCTCCGCGGCATGAAGCGCTTCTTCCTCCGCGGAAACAAGCGTAACAGAACTGATACACTGCCCAGGCCGCTCAAGAATCTTATTAACCATCAGGCGAATACGCTCCAGATGGGCATCAAGTTCTTCTGCAGTGTATAAAGCAGGGTTCGCATCAGCCTGAATGACCAGCCCTCTGCCATCCTGCCGGTCAAATACAAAAAAGGTCAGATCCTGCATTGAGCCATTACTGATGTTGCGATTACGGGCCACACACTCACCAAAAGCAAGCCTGTAGTTAAATGGCTCAATATTAATACCCAGACGGGTTATATGCTGCCCGGTCTCAAGCAGACCAAGATTACGACGAAGCTCCTCGTAGCGAAAAAGCTGATGCCTGAGCGCACGCATCATCACACTACGTGACTGCTGCACAAGGTCAGAGAAAGTAATACCTTCATCAAAATGGAAACGCAGTACGATCCCGTTTGCCACCATACCGGGTGTTTTACGCAATATGCGGTTAACACGCGCACTGACAGGCATGCCGACAACAAGATCATTCTGCTCTGTCACCAGAAAAATATAAGCCGCGAGCAACGCAGTCAGCGTCTGCGGTAAAGACCCGCCATACGCTTTGCCAACTTCGGTAATACGCTCCACACTTTCGGCTGACAAAGAAATTTCGCGAGCCAGCTCGCCACCATTCTCGCCGGTAAGCGGCTTCTGCGGACGAACAGACAAAGACACGGGCTCAGGCAGATCTGTCAGCTCACGCCGCCAGTATTCCTTATCCGCTTCATAGCGACGTGATTCGCCATAAATACGCTCCTGCTCTGACAAAATCTCTGGTGAATTATACTCTGATAACCCGGGCTCGCGCCCCTCAGCACGGGCGGAATAAACCTGTGCCACACGTGCAGCAACCAGCCCGCCGGTAAACCCGTCGAGGACGATGTGATGGCCACAATGAAACCAGACATAACGCTGATGACCAAGCCTGATCAGAGCATTTTTCCACAAAGACTGGGTTGTAATATCAGTCGGTTTACGGGTTTCTTTCTGCATCCAGTCCCAGGCAGAAGTATCAGGATCCGGATAATTACTCATATCAATAAGAGGAAAAGTGACGTCGTCACTGATAAAAGTAAGATATAAATTTTCGCTGTCAGAGAAAATACGCGACCGTAAAATCGCTATTTCATGTCGCACTTCATACAAAGAACGAAGAAACAATTCTTCATCAATATCTCCGTCAAGATAAAGCGCCTCTGCAATATTAAATGATGAACCCGGAGGCGCAATGTACTGGGCCATCCATAGCCCGCGCTGCGCCGTCGTAAGAGGAAGTAAATCCGGTAACTCTTTTCTGCTCATAACGCCCTCTGAAGACCACACCAGCGACCCGAAACCCACATAACTAAAACCACGTTTATTTCTTCTTTTTCATAAATAACTTTATATTAACCATGACAGCTATAATCTTATTGAGTATCAACACATCATTAAGACTTTTATCATTGAATCACATCAAAAATAGAAAAAAACTTTATTATAAGAGATAATTTTTATATTTATAAAATAAAAAAGCCTTTTCATTTTTCTATAACAAACAGAACATTCAAAAAATTTTGCCTCTGAGATTCGGTTTTTCAGATAACATAAAGTTAACAAAATTACAAATTTGAATCTTTATAATTATAAAGATTTATCATTTTACGTTAACCATTACGCTCTGAGTGCGACACCATAAAACGACACGACAGAGCCAGCTTAATAGCAGCCCGGGCTATATCGCGATTGCAGGTACATCCCACGCCGGAACGATATAAACTATCAGCGAACTAAGTTCTGAGATCTGCCTTATTGGCACCCCCGTTTCAGCCTCCTGATAATATTATGAATTACCCCAGGGCTTATGGAGACAGTCTCTTTATCATGTCAGGGGTATACGATGGTTTTACCCGACAATTTTACTCTCACCAAAAATGTATCAAACGTAATAATTAAAAAGACCAGTCACCTATATACATCTGACTTGCCCTACTACTTAATTTATAAAAATGGGCAGGAACCACTTATGGAAATAACATAAATGCACAAATATACACATATTAATTTTTTATATAAGTATTAATTTTTTAAAAACCAGAAACTACGACAACTAATACTGTATTTACTTTGAAAACTCTAAAAGGGAGACGCTTATCTATGAGCGTAATTCTGTAATGTCGTGCAGCATGACCTCGGCGTCCGGCACGCCAATCACATCCCTGCCACTTGCCTCATCTGTCGCACTGACTGACACGCTCCTTGGCGTCGTCACATCAGGCGGCGTGACAAC
>NZ_JOPI01000024.1:0-9907 GCF_002153695.1 Acetobacter sp. DsW_059 | reverse complement strand
GGCTTGTTCAAGTTTACAGATAATCAGACGATATCGATTAGGGCCGTTTACAAGCCTGCCTGACACCCTCTGACGTTGCCGTGTTCGTTCCACTATGCCCAATCTATACCCCGCCTCTAGCGCACGTATAACGGTTCTAACACCGCATCCTGCGCGGGCTGCAATAGCCTCATGCGATGGAAAGAGGCCACGATAACCCTGAAAGCTGGCGAGGGCCTGAAGAACAAGATGCTGCTTTCCGGTAATCTGGCGGGCTTGTGTGAGCGTCCAGAGAGTAGAAGCAAAAGAAGTCACAACCAAAACCTTTCAAAAAAGGCGAGGCTTCCTCTCTCCTGCTAATCTAAGGCTTGAAAACCGTCTCCGGTAGTCTTAGAATACAGCTTCGGACGCAACGGGTGGTTCCTTCACCCCTGCATCAAGTCCACCTCACCGCGCAACAGTGAGTTTTGAAACCCTCGGAGTTCGTTGCTCCGAGGGTTTCGTCGTTTCAGGCACTATGTATCTGTAAAGCTGAGTCTGGCAAGAGCATAACGCACTCAACAGCCTGCAACTCACGGTCAATCAACATCAGCAACGTGCGGATAACCTTTCTGATGTTACGCCTGAAGCAATGATGATGGATAGCAGGATAAAGATTAACAGCAGCCTTGTTCTACTCGCCAATATGCCACTAATCCCTCACTTCTGAGGTTCAATATATTCGGATGTCTTCAAAATGAATGGCATGTTGCCGACTCTTATGTTGGGATCGATTGTAGAACGAGCGTAAACGAAAATATTTATAAGACGTTCAGCACAATGTCCCCATAACCTTGGTGTCGGCTCTACTTTGTGCCGGATACGCCTGATTACTTCGAAATAAAATTCCATGTAATCCGAAAACAGATCTGATCGCATCACATACATATTGAAAAATGATGGTGTTTCAATACGCATATGCGCCTTCAATGGGTGGTTGCGTAGCAACTCCGTCTCCATCGCAGCTTCTATCATTATATTCCATACATGCTCTGGAAGACTGGTTTTCCATTGCTCTGCCATAGCCTCACGGTCCTGAAAAAGCGGACGAGTGAGTGTAATATCATTTTTTGACAGAGCAGCCTTCAGGTCCAATATATCATGCACTGAAAATGTCTTACGCATCATCCAGAAGTCAGAAAACAGCTGATGAGACGCACACAGATATGGGCGGCTTATGCTCTGCGCAAAGTGACCCCGAAATATAAGTAATTCTGGATTCCTTCGTGATACCACGCTGGCAGATTGAATATCTGTAAATAAGACACGACGGTAATGCTCGAACCCTACATAATCAAACCTATGCAGAAGATTTTTCCAGACATAGTATTGATGACGCATTTCAGAGTGGTCATTGTCCGAAGCGATATTATCGCCGTCAAGGTCTCCCAAGTAATCCTGAGTTCCGTGCACCCCAGAAATCAGACTTGAAAACAAATCGGTCATAATCGTGTCTTGCGCCACTGCATGGTGGCAACTAAAGATCTTCATTCTCATCACAACATAACTCTCACAATATCATGCCCACACAAACTGCAGGTGGCCACGCACCTCACGTCCGACTGAAAACCGGAGAGTGTTTTTCTTCGGTTCTCAGCCTGGATCTCTGATAACACTCATCTATATCAGATGAAGCCGATCAAAGAGAGAGAATATATCTGGTTGTTTTGAGTATCCCGCATAATGCAAACGAAAACCGTATCTAACAGTTCTATTTAAAACAGGCTCTCATGGAAACTTCCTCCACATAAACACTGTATAGCTTTTATTTCTGCCTTATCTAGTATGTTTATTGCACTTAGAATCAATAATGGATCAAAATCATGTATGTTACAGGACATCTTTAAAGAACCCAGTCCGTAAATACGACACAGCTTTTTTGCTACATTATGTATATATTCACTTATATGGGAATGTTCCGTATTTATAATGGTAAATTTTTCCCATGCGAGCGGTGTTATCCGGGTATAAGTATATGTGTGCTCCTGTAAAGCACCTAAAAACGTATCATTCGTAGGATGTGAAAATGAATATTTTCCATCATTATGTGTCCAGATATTATATGCTAATACTGGTAAATAACGAGGATCACCACCCAATGAAAAGAATTCTCCATCGTCCATTATAAAATAAATTACATTCATATTTTTCACGTGTACTGCGTAGACTGTTTTATTGTCCCACGATAATACTCGTCCAAAGTCATCCTCTAATTGAAAAATACTATATCCTTTTTCATTCTCTATTTTTTCGCAAACAAATCTTGATGTGAACTCACAGCAATTTAAAAACATCTTATTTGTTGGATCAAATATATTTACGTTACTGTCACGAAATACATCTGAAAAAATCTTTACTTGAATAGTTGCTGAATTTCCTAATTTATTTTTAATGTAAGATGATTGATTATATATAATATGCTTCAGTGCTTTATCATAAAGTCTTAAATATTCATTAGATATATGAAATTCTATCTCGCTGTATTCATTGTTATTTGTAACTTCATGCAAGGGATTATTCTTGTCACGTCTCCAGTCTTCTAATTTTTTATCTCTCTTTACATAGTGTTCTAATGATCGAGACTGAAAATGATAAAGACGTCCCCCACTCCAATTTGTAGGTGGCGTACATAATCCACCATGAGGGCTTTCCCACTCAACTAAAGATCCGTCACTTCTGAGACTTTCACCTGAAACAGGAACATTATGAACGTAATAAATTTCTCCTGATAGATCTTTAGGTTTGAATATAACTTTTGTATGTTTATTCCAGAATAGGTTCTCGTTACCATGGCGCCTGTAATTAAATATTGGATTTCCCGGAGGCCGGCTTATATAACCGTTACTTCCAACACTGCACCAGTTAAATGCTATCAAAGATGCGGTTTCATACTTCTGCAAATATTCTTTAATGCTTAGTCCATACAAATCAAGATATTCATCGCAATCAAATAGCGCCATCCAATCAAATTCATCACCATATTTCAATACGGCATCGTTATAAGCTGATAACTGTCGTTCTGTATGCGGATTTCTGTTATTCAGCATCCGGCTATAACGAATATCTAAGTCGCCAGAAAGAGATAGGATAACGTTCTTTGTATTATCTTCTGATGAATCGTCATATATTATGAACGCATCGAACCCTAATGCTTTATACCATGCAATCCAATATATTATTTCTATCTCTTCATTTTTGACAACGAGGCAAACAGCCGTTTTTAAGCTCTTTTTTTCCTCTTGGTCTGATTGCCTGCTCATTTCTACCTGCTGCCTCATTTATATTATAAACTATACCATTGGTTTCTATAGATCTAACCGATGCATGAATGCCACTGATGCTTCACATCCATATCAGGTAATACTGGCCACCGTTAGATTTTACTATAGTAATTGTCTCGCGATTTATCCGTCGCATCTACAACTGACAGAAACGTATTGATCTTCTCTTCGCTCAGAGAATATATCCGGTTGTTATGAGCATCTGTCTCCGCCACATCTTCATAAGCAATCACATTACGGTCACCAAAAACACGACCAAGATTTGTCTGTACCTCGGTGCGAGGATTAATGGAGCCCACTGTCATCCCATACTTATTGAACACTGAGGCATGCTGAGCGGAACCATGCTCTCCAATCTGACACCGTGTTTCCGCCATAAGACGAATCTGGTCATGGATGGAGAAACGTTCTGGTTCGATCACCTCGAAGCCACGGGAAACTGCCATCTCCTCGAACAAGGTCTGTTCCCTGAAAACACGCTGGTTGACCTTGTTTGGTTCCCATGTACGACGCGAAAGGCAGATACGGCGAAAAGGACGTCCCACATCAGGCACTAGTGAGCGATAAAAGTCGCGCACCAATGGATGGAACTGATAATGACGCGCCAGAAATGAGGGGATAACAGCGTCATGCAACTTCCATGCCTCGCGCTCATGGTCAAACAGCAGGAAGGATTCCTCATTGATCCCGAAAATTGCGCATAGAAGATCAATGCCCCATTTCGGCGTTTTCTGAGGGATAACGATTTTCCTGGAATGAAACGCCTCGTCGCCCATAAGCATCTTTACCAACCCAAGACGAGGAATATCGTCGACAAGATAGTGCCCATAGCAACCGAAACCAGCACCAAACGCGACAATAACCGGAACATCGATCTCTGATGTTGCCTCCGCATCAACCGGCAAACGCCAAAAACCGTTCTCAACTTCGCTCTCAGCCACCTTGGACAGATAACTGTCCAACTGTACGAAACGGCGATCCTTCCATAGGCATCCATGCCCAGTCAAAACCAGTCCCTGGGTTTCAAAGACATTAACGGCTGAGACAGCTACAGGGTTGCTAGCCTGCCTCGTAATATCAGGAATCATATCGCTACCGACAATTATCGGTCCGACGGCAGGACCATAGAAAAAGCCCGGACGTGATGCAATAATCACATCCTCACGTAGCGAGGGACAAACTTCAGATCTAACGATTGGATCATCCGCCATTCCCAATAGGTTTGTGCTGGGGAAAACTTGTCCACGCTCAGACAAATTTTCCTCATCAAGAGCGCAGCGGATAAAAGCCCCATAATCTACATCATTGATCAGAAGCACTGATGACAGATCATTTTTGGACGGAGTATTACCATGAGCCAACCACCCGATATTGTCACTTAGATCAGTGTTCAGACACGCACTGATCTCGCAGACATTATCCATCAAAAAGGTCCGGAATGCTGACGGGCTAGAAAACTCTTCGTAACTGAACGTTATACTTCCATCTAAAACGCCGGCAGAATAACTTATAAGATGATCAAGATATGCCTTCACGATGGGATGATTAGGCACAGCAAAAAAGAACTTTTTTTGTGGCGAACCTTCATTGACAACGAAGCCGAATGTTTTTCCCTTCTTCAGGAGAGGCAGGATATTTGCATTTGCTATTGAGCAAACATCTGCAGACACACCCCCTTCTTTGTACAGCGAGGCAATCAGGAAAAAGTCAGAACGGGCCTGTGCTTCCGGAAGGACCTGAAATAAACGCCAGACAAAGTCTCCAAAATTCTGACGAAGATAAGATTCTGCCTCTGAGCCGTCATAATTTCGATAAACAAAATTTCGGTTCTTATTATACAGTCCGACCTGACGCACATTATCAACCGAATATGCCATCTGACTGGGGCGGCACTGACGAATAATATTTGGAATATCCGCAGGAATGGTCTCACCAATCATAAACGAAGAACTAAAGATTTTGTCTTCAGTAGTGCACATTTCCAAAACAAAAGGCATAAATTCTGACCACACCTGACCAACGGCGCGCCGTGATAAATAGCAAATCTTTGCAAATGCGATTTTACAAAAAAAGTTTTTTGCATCATGCATCTCTTTTTCAGCTATGAAGAAAACATTGTTCCAATTCACGTCTGACTGAGAGCGCATCTGCTCCATGATTACTCGCCCAGATTCCGCTGTCGTACAATGCAGGCTTCGACTTAATCCATCAGCAACGCACTGTATTAGGGACTTGCAATGCGGAGCAAGGCCCTGTGGATCGAGATGGGCAAGACTTTGAAGCATTGGGCTATAAATCCAAATTCTAACTTACTATATTATTTATCCAACGAATGCATTAAAAGATCAACGCTACCTTAGATAGTTAGGATGAGAGAGCGAGAAATCGCTCTGGTGTACCATCAAACCTTAAGATTTCGGACCGTAATATCCTACGCTTGTTAGGCAATCCTTAGGCACGATCTAACCGAATAAATATGCTTCATGGTGGCATGACATGGGGCCTCATAGATTAGAATCCCCCGTACCCTTTGAGGGTTTTTACAAAAAACAGTACGAACGCAGCCCTATACGCTTATTCCATTACACACTAGTATGTGTATATGTTTACATGAAAATATGTACACATTCCTACTTGCCTACAGGACTTTCTCCCATCTTGCGTAGCCAGTCGTTAAACGCGTCGGCCATCGCACCCTGTAAACTCATCCCATGCTTTCTGGCAGTCATATGCATGGCAAATGACATTTCCGGGCTAAAATAGCCCGTCATAGCTTTCTTGCCCTGACGGCTCGGCGCAACCTGCTTGCTATCTGAGCCAACAACATTGGTGGCAGAAACCTTGTTTTCTGCTGTAGCTACAATTGTCGTTGCGGAATCACGATCCCGCAACGACAGTAGAGACCCTTTCCGGCTCATGCACTAGCTCTCCGCTTTCTTGATGATTGTATGGTTACATGTTTACATACCCACTTGTAAAGCAGTCTTACCTCATCAGACGCCTTGCCTTTTGGCTCTATTTCCATTGCAGTTTTCCCTTCCGCCGCCGCATGACGAAAAACTGCACGATCAGCGATAATATGTGAACATGCGTTCAACCCGTAGCTTTCTACGAGTTGTGTGGCCTCCTTATACATACGTGGAGCAGTAGGACTTCCCGCTGTAAAAACAACGAAGGCTGGTTTGCTACGCATTTTTATAAGACTGGCAGTCGTTTTGATCGCTGCCAGATCGAATGCACTCGGCCGACATGGAATTAACACTAAATCGGCGACTTCAACGGCAGCACTAGCCGCACTATCAGCGTGAGGCGGAGTATCAATCACAATGAACTCAGCGCCCTTACCCATTGCCTGTTCGATCTTAGCCTCGAGGCGCGGCGGAGCACTATCAATTACAACCGGCGGTGCATCCTTACGCCATACGGCCCATTGGCTCGCCGTCGCCTGTGGATCCACATCAATTACCAATGCTGTAAAGCCATCATCCTCAGCAGCAGCAGCCAGATGCAAAGCCAGAGTTGTTTTTCCAGCCCCACCTTTTTGGCTGATAATCGCTATTGTTGGCATGTGAACGTCCTTACATGACCGCATATTATCATGCAAGATAACCTACTAGAACGACAATAGAAAGCAATTCGAATTCCACTTCCTTTCCTCTATACAACGGCAATAACAGTGTTCTTGCTAAATCCTCTGTTACAAAGTTGGGGTTCTGCTAAATTTTGATGTGGTTCAGCGGGTATAAACTCCAAAATGCATTTACTCTCAGGACTCATGTCCAGAATATGGAAGTTGCAGCAAGGCCGCTTGCTAAAAAGCAAGGCTGTAGCAACCCGTCTCCTGTCTTTAACCCTCCAAAAAACATCATCTCAATACGGTTACATTTTTTGTATTTCCGCTTGTCGGAATTTATTGGTTTTCCACTAGATTTCCGTCCATTGAAATCTCATATCAACCACGACAAAATCAAAAACCAACAGTAGTTTCAGTCATGAACGACAAATTTGCAATCGAGCCTTTAGGTAGTATTGAGATACGAATAGAGTGTTTCCCTGCTTATTCCTAAATCGCGGGCAATCTGAGCTTTTGGTTCGCGATCGGCAACGCGCTTATTCAACTCTGTGACCTGTTCTGGTGACAGTTTAGGCTTACGCCCGGGAAGTCTGCCTTTTGTGCGTGCAGCTATCTGGCCCTCTTCCTGGCGTTCCCTTATAAGAGCCCGCTCAAATTGCGCTACCGCCCCAAAAATCTGCATTATTAAATCCTGCATAGGGCTGTCTTCTCCGGTAAAGGTCAGGCCCTCTTTCATAAAACGAACACTTGTGCCGCGCCTTGTCAGGATCTGTACAAGTCGCATCAGGTCGCCAAGATCACGGGCGAGTCTGTCTATGCTGTGGCAAACAATCGTATCGCCTTCTCTCACATATCCAAGCATCTCAGTGAGGGCAGGGCGGTTTCTGGTGCTACCGCTACATTTGTCTGTAAACGTCTTATCCACAGACACACCTTCAAATGTTTGACGATCGATACATTGGTACGATGATGAAACCCGAACATATGCAACAATCTGGCCTACCATGATAAATGCTTCCTTATATATAAGGAAATTTTAAAGATATATCATGACAGAATGTCAATAAATTCTTTTATAATATTTTACTGACACATCGGAAGCACAGTTCCCCACTAGTTCTGAAAGTGTCAAGAAAGGTTAATTTTTTCTGACAGTCAACCGAACGGCCATCAACAACGATGTAATTCTTCTAAACTGCTTCAGTCTGGTAAAAAATCTTTCCGTGATCTGATCCAGCCCTTTTTTACGGGCACCGGCACCATGCTACCTATCATCATGTATTCGTGCCTCTCCAAGTTTCATAAATCCGAAAAACTGACAAAGTGTTACAAAGAGATACGATTGCTACGCTTATACCTAGAGGGATCGAAGAACCGCTAATTGATTCGACTGGCTCGAGATTTTAGAATTATGAGCTCAGTCTTCAGAGCAGGTTATGAAAGAAAATAAAAATGACACACTATAAGGATTATAATTTGCCTATACAGACAATATTCGAAAATGATAATTATATTGTTCGTTATTATTTAGGTGACGATCATAGCAGTCATATAGTAATAAGCTTTACCGGTATTGGCGCACCTGAACGACATAACGGTACATTTTTTGGTGCAGCTTTAGCCATAAAACTCAATATTCCCTGGATAGGTATTATTGATCGTCACAACAGCTGGTATTGTGATGGAAATCCGGAAGAAGTTTTTAATATAGTCAAACATTGGATTGTTGCTCGGCAACAAAGTATGTCTTCAGTAGCCAATCCTAAATTAGTTGGATTTGGTATTTCTATGGGTGCTTATGCAGTTTTAAAATATTCCCATACATTAAATCTTGACTATGTAATAGCTGCGGCACCTCAGTGGAGTTTAGATATTACAGAAGCTCCATACGATTCTCACTTTAAGCATTTATACCGTCCTTTTATGAAAGGAATGGGTATTCGTTCTAATAATGTGCATGGACGTATTTATGCACTTTATGATCCTTATGAAGAGCCTGATTGTAAAGAGGTTGAAATGTTAAAACACCATACTGATGCAAATGAAATTCCCATTTGCTATGCGGGTCACATGGTGCTGTTGAGTTTAAAAGGTTCGCGTATTTTCAAAGAAATGCTTAATTCTCTTGATGTTCCAGAAGATTTTCGACGAGTATCAATTTTAGCACGACGACATAATTCTGAGAATATTATTAAAATGATTGAACGAGCGTTTAATCATAACCCACGCCTTGTTCTACAAGCTGTTCGTACAAATAGATTCACAAAACTAATGAAAACTTTTTCAGAAGAATATTTAGATAGAATTTGGGAAATAGCGACTAAACTTGCTCGTATAGGATATGTATATGATGCTGATTATTGCTTCTCTTGCATTACAGGAAGTTACAAAACTTGCCTTACATTACCTAGACTCATGAGCTGGCGTGGTGAATTACTATGTTATAGTCATAAAAATTCTAAATTTTATCAAACAATACGCCATTTCTCAGAGCATGGATCTATGGTTACATTAGTGGATAACATGCTTTTTGCGGCAACTCCTGTCGGGCTTGTACCAGTTCCTGGACAACTGATATCTGCGGGAGAAGGGAGATATGCTATTATTATCGATGATTCTTATCTTTCAGCACGTGACAGTGAACAAACTGAATTAGTATCTCATTTAAAAGATTGGGAAGAATTTTCGTTACTCCCTTCTCGACATTAAATAATATTTTTCCTTTATTTTAATCAGAAGATGGTGACTAAAAAGAAAGGCTGAGTTTTAAGTGCTGTCCCTGTCTCCTGCATTTTCACACCATTGTATTAGATCATTATGTGACATTCCGACTGCTGAGACTGGTTCTGCATTAAATAAATTACTTTGAAAATTAATTTCGCTGCCATTTTGGCACTTAGAAAGAAACGCTTGTTTTCTGCGGACAAGAGCCTCTCGTAGCTGCTGAGTGTAATGAACCGCAGCAGCTCTGGCTTGTTCAAGTTTACAGATAATCAGACGATATCGATTAGGGCCGTTTACAAGCCTGCCTGAC
>NZ_JOPI01000179.1:0-208 GCF_002153695.1 Acetobacter sp. DsW_059 | reverse complement strand
GGTGACCTGATCCAGACTTCCAACGATACGAAAGGCCTCAGAACGCTTCTACGATGGATTGGCAGGCAACGTGCTGTGCATGTTGTCTTCGAGGCGACCGGCCCTTTCCATCGTCAACTGGAGAGTCATCTGGCCAGGGCCGGTATCCCATTCTCACGGATCAATCCGCGGCACGCAAGAAAGTTTGCTGAAGCAACGGGAAAGCTTG
>NZ_JOPI01000178.1:0-309 GCF_002153695.1 Acetobacter sp. DsW_059 | reverse complement strand
TGCATGGCCAGATCAGGCGGCTTATGCCGTGCAGGCAAAAAAACTTGCAGAGCTTTTTGTCTCTAATTCCGGCTCTTTCATTGAGAACGGCAGCCTGGCATTTCTGCGTGATGGTATAAAAGGCTGATTTTTCCTCAGGGGAGGGGAGAGTGACTTCCCCTGAGACGATGCTGTTTCTGCTCTGCTGGCAGTTTAGAAACAGGGCTTAATATGAACCGACTTTCTTAGATTTATATCTGTAATTTTTTTCATGATTTTTTTAATTTTTATGATTGACGTTACGGTTTTGTGTCTGTAGAAGGGGGTCAT
>NZ_JOPI01000177.1:0-486 GCF_002153695.1 Acetobacter sp. DsW_059 | reverse complement strand
TCATAACCTGAAGGCCGCAGGTTCAAATCCTGCCCCCGCAACCAAATCATATAAATCAATAACAATCGACTGCTGACGCAGATGTCCCCGCGTCACTTCAGTCGCTTACGCGCGTCTCGGCCTTCGAAAGAGGGCCGGACAATCGTATGTGTCTTCATGATGCCATGGCCCACTGGGCCGCCTCCTTTATGTGAAGTTTTTCTCATTTTTCGAAACTTCATGCCTTAGGAGGCCCATATGGCCGACACGAACATCACGTATTCGTACTCTCAGCGAATGACGTGGCTTCAGAACCACACCCGGATCGATCCCGATAGAGGAGAGATCGAAATGTGGAATATCCTTAAATGTATCTGGCAGCAGGTGACACCTGATACGCTTGGCTCTGTCTATCCCGTAATTGTGCGGGGTGTCCTGAGCACTGAGGAAGCCTGGCAGGAAATCACGGTCGCTGCGCCACAGCCCCCTGATTATGCCGGAGACAGG
>NZ_JOPI01000176.1:0-10061 GCF_002153695.1 Acetobacter sp. DsW_059 | reverse complement strand
CCTGTCTCCGGCATAATCAGGGGGCTGTGGCGCAGCGACCGTGATTTCCTGCCAGGCTTCCTCAATGCTCAAGACACCCCACACAATTGCGGGATAGACAGAGCCAAGCGTATCAGGTGTCACCTGCTGCCAGATACACTTAAGGATATTCCACATTTCGATCTCTCCTCTATCGGGATCGATCCGGGTATGATTCTGAAGCCACGTCATTCGCTGAGAGTACGAATACGTGATGTTCGTGTTGGCCATATGGGCCTCCTAAGGCATGAAGTTTCGGAAAATGAGAAGGACTTCAGGTCTGGGAGGCGGCCCTGTGGGCCACGGCGTGGTGCAGACGCGCGTAATCGCCCGGCCCCCTTTCGAGGGGCGGGACAGGTGTAACTGTCTGATAAGCCAGTATTTCATGGCGATCAGCAGTCGATGTGTAGGGATTTATGATGGAATTGGTTGCGGGGGCACGCAACTACCGATACCGACACTCGTTAGAGGTGGCCATCTAAAAGCGCTTTAGGGGCTTTGTTGTGCTATTCGGGATAAGGGCAGATTGTCCCCTCGCCAGGTGTTTTCAGCCCATACGGATACACTGCATGGTGTACGGTGATCGGCGGCCACTTCTGACGCTCGACGGGGTATCTTCCCGCCTTGACCGCTGATTTTTGTTGTCATGCTGGCACGGCCTGATGTGCCCCTCGCCTAAAGGAGTTCGGGCAAACCTTCTCCCCACCTGACCAAGGCATATTGCTCGATGCCATAGTGGGTGCGCAGATGGTCTCCCCAGCCAAACCAGTGGCCAAGTGGGTCGTCACCCTCCAGTAGGTAGCGCGGCGTGTCCTCGCGACCGTCGCCGTACACTGCACCGATCAACTCGGCCAGCGTCTTATCAGATCGGTCAAGAGAAAGCTTTTCACCGCGAAGGAAACCGTTCACAAGCTTTCCGAGAAAGACGGCGAGGCTCATCGAGCCATCCGGCAAAGCCTGCGGCGAATGGAAACAGAGTTCCACCCCCTGCTCAGTGAAGCTGTAGCTGTGCGCCGCCGATGTGACGCGTTTATGCGGAGGCACAGTGATATGCTCGGCCAAGACCGGAATACGCTCAAAGCGTGCAGTACGCCCGCCATCCTCCAACAGGAAATCTTCCCATTCCCACGGATGATGGCGCCAGAAGCGCGGCCAACGTGTTAACCCGGACCAGTGCAGGCTCAATCGATAGGCCGAACGGTCAAGGAATAACGGACACACATAGGCAGCATCCCCCAGATCACGGTGAAGCAGTTTCTCGCGCAGGCGAAACAGCACATTGTGCTGAAAGTCCCGATGGCTTTCCTGTTTCTGACGCAGAGGAAAATAGAGTGCGCGGGGTGCGATACTCAGTCCTGCCTTGCGGCGATCGCGGATGATTTTCGAGGTGCTTATGTCCGGGTAAGCAGTGGGTCGTTTGAACTGCATATAAAAGGGGCGAAACCCGCGTATCTCGCTATGCAACCGACCATCCGCCCCCAGCCATCGCTCCTGCGCACGCGAGAAGGGTTCAATTGTAAAGCGCTGACGTGGAAACCCGAGCAGAGTCAGAAAGGACTCTAAGGCAAATCCCACCACATCCTCAGTATAGTTCGCCTCGATCCGCAGCCCGTTCTTCTTCATAATCCGCTCAGTCGATTCGCACGTCGAAGTGCGGGATGATTCTATTGACCCGATCGAGCATTTGGGTTCGCTCACGATCCAATTCGACGGCGGCGCTCGGTTCGACCATGAAGGTCGGACAATCAGGTTGACCGCACTGACAATGCCGGATGCGGCCTTCGTCCAATCCGCGTTTGAAGAGACGACGCAGCGCATCGAGCGCACGCACCGTCTGTTGCAATTCCCCACGTATCCGTGCGTCACGGATGTGATGAAGCGACGGGATGCGCCGGATTTCAACGCCATCCCTCGTCTTCCAGATGCCGGTATTCAGAGCGCCGATTGTATCCTCTATCGCTTGCAAGAACGCAGGCAGATAGCTCTCGCTCATAAAGGGCGTTCGGAATGCCGGACGGTCAAAGGCACGACCGATGAGACTCAGTGCTCCAGCATCGTCCAGTTCAGAGAAGTCATCGACGAAGGCTCGAAGCCCAACGCCATCATCTGGAAACACCACGCCTTCGGTAAAACGGCGGAGCAAGAATTCTGCATGGAGACGTAGATGCTCCTCAAATTCGGAACCAGACCATATGGTGACGTCGCGAACCCCGAGATTGCGGGCCGCTTGCGCTATCTCATCGCGACGTTGCGCCGAGACGGCGCTACGGCAAACGAATCGGAAAGCGTCAGGTGCGCCCGTTGGTGCTGCAACGGCATTGGCCATATCGCGTTCGGCCTTCGCCTGAGTCAAGCTTTCACGGTTTACGCATTGAATAACAGTGCGCCGGCCCTGCCCTTGGTCAGATGGCTCAATACCGACAATGTCGCGGCCCTGATCGCTCCCGGTTTGCCCATACCAAGCCAACGCAGCCCATCCGATGCAAAGATGATAGGCAAATACCAGCCGCTCGAAGTCGCTGCCGCCGAAATCTTCAAAATGAACTGGCTTCACCGTAACATTAGGCATCAGAAAGGATAATCCCCTTGTCTCTTCTCAGCCATTTCGCGATTGTCCACGCAAGCACTCGATCGCTGCTGCAATGGCAGCGTCGTCTGGCTTGGCCGATCCCCATTCCTTCCAGAAATCCCGCGTCGCGCTATCCGGCGCCACTTTGGGCATGTCGAGCTTGATACGCGTCGGCAACAGAACCGCGTCACCCAATAGCAGCGCCTCACCCGTATCAAGTAACGGCAAGATGCTCGTCAGCCCCGCTAGCGAGTCCGGCATCAGACGCTTGATGACCCCCTGATCGGTTTCGTTCGTCAGGCGCAAAGCCAAGAAATTATTGCACTGGCTTAGGATCGTCCGGCTGACATCCGAGGGGCGCTGGCTTACCACCAACAGCGAAAAGCCGTATTTGCGGCCCTCCTTGGCGACCCGCTCGAATGAACCGAGGGCCTGACGCTGGACCGCATCAGCGTCATCGCGGACCGGAAGATAGAGGTGCGCCTCATCGCACAGTAGCGTAACCGGCGTCCGAGTCTTCCCGTTCATCCAAAACTGAACATCATAAAGTAACCTCGCCAGCGTCCCCGTCACTACGGGGAGCACGTCGGCGGGCACTTCGGAGAAGTCGATAATCTTGATGCCAGTATCATCGCCAGATTGCAGAAGCTTGAGCACCTGCGCGGCAAGCCAGTTGTATTTCATCGCAGCGGGCGGCGGTGCGAACATGAAGCCGTAGCGACGATCGTCCAGCTTAGCTTCGAGGCGCGACAGGAACCGTGTCAGCTTGTCCTCCCACTCCCCCTTTACCGGGCCGTTCTTTCCAACCCCTTTTGTGGTGTTGTCTATGTTCAGAAGCCCGACCAACTGTTTGACATCGTAAGGAATTGGCGAATCGACAGTGTACGTTTTCTTGATGTCCGCCTTACCTTCGGCGTCGAGCGTCTGTCCTTTTAAAGAGCGGACATGCAGTGTGAACCGTGACGCCTGATTGGGCGCGTTCTGGTCGCTGCGATCGAGGATCATCGACAGCATTTCATCACGGTTGAGCAGCCAGTATGGAAGGAACAGCGTGTCGTCGCCTGGATTTTCCAGATCACCGGGACCAGCGACGCGGAAGCGCGTAGCGAATCCTCCGTTCCCCTTATCTGCCAACGGAGCGTATTCGCCGTGCATGTCGAACACGATGATGTTTGGAAACTTCAACTTTGCGGCCCGTTCGAGGATCAGTGCAACCGCCCAGCTTTTGCCGGATCCGGTGCTTCCGAGGATCGCCGCGTGCCGCTGAAAGAATTTGTCGCCACTGGCGATCGCATCGGCCGTGCGATCCGCAACAAACGTGCCAAGCTTGAGCTTTTCCTCGGCGGAAAAACCTGCGCCCAGGATTCCCATGAAGCGCTGAAGGTTTCCGCCTTCAATGACGAAGCAGTCCCGGTCGATCTGCGGAAAGCTATCCGCACCGCGCTTGAATGTATTCCGCCGATCTCCCTCCACCGTTCTGAATGTCCCGATCAACACGCCTTGGATCAGGTCAGTTGGTACCGCCGCTAAAAGCCCGCCATCGGCATCCTCATCGTCCGGGCCGGGCAATTCTTCCCTGATGCTGCGGGTGACGCGCTCAGTCATAGCGATGAGATATTCGCGCTCCGTCGCGCCGCGAATGGCGATGAGCTGTCCGATACCGATCCGCGTGAGCAGAACGGAGTTCGTCACATCGATCGCAACACGGCTGGTATCGACCGACGCGACGCGCCCGATTTTATCCTCGTCAGCAAATTGGAGAGCGGCTTCAGTCATGGTTCAAGCACCTCGGCAACGAATGAGCCCAGATCCCACAGGTCCAGACCGGGAAAGAAAGTCTCAATGCCAGCGACAAAGACACTAGAGCCGGAAACGCCAGCTTGTTCGGCTCGCTGAATCGCGATGACATTGCCGCACTCGTTTACGAGCTTCACCGCGTTTTCCGAAAGCCCGTAGGTCAAAAGGAGCGTGGGCACGCCACTGCGGATACGGGGCGTAAGGTGGGTTTCCAGGTGATCGTCGTTGAAGCCATAGCCGATCACGAGAAAGCGGCTGGCACGGTCGATCGCCGAATTTGCCCGTTCCCGATGGCGGTCGAACGGGCTTTCGTAGCCGTTGCGGAACTTGTTTAGCCCCGGCGTAATTATGAGCCGCGGTAGATCGAGATCGCCAGAGTAGCGCACGGGCTTCCCGTCGCGGTGATACCAATCGAGACTGCCATGAGGTTTGAAGATATTGGCGCGCGGACGATAACGATACTGCGCCCGTCCGGCCTTCAGCGTCACTTCCCGGCAAAAGCTCAAGCGACTTTCCTGCTCGTTCAACTCACCTGCAAAATGGCCGACGAACAACGTATCGACGCCGAGGCCGGCTTCTTCCACGGCGACCTCAACCAAGCGGTCATAGTTGGTTGTAACGACCGGAAGTCCGGTATGAGGTTTCAACAAGTGCTTGACGAGCCCGGTAAAGCGCAGCGTCCGGGTCCGCGAGAAAACTTCGGCAACGATTTGGCGCTCACGCATAGCGATCAGTTCGGCCGTGCGCGCAACGATTGCGATTTCCAATCCTGTCGTCGGCGGCACTTCCAGAAGAGCCGCTTCGAGTCCCTTAGTCGGCAGGAGCGGGGAAATCGCGCTCCAACGATCTACCTCCGCTGCTGCCAAGCCTGCTGTCACTGTCGCATCGAGATGGGTGGCCAGTTCACCCATACCCGGCAGCCCTTCCGCACATGACAGACCCGAGCCGATAACCGTCACTAGGCCGTCCGTCAGATGCTGTTGCAGCATTAGTTTAAGGTCGTGGATGTCCAAATGGTTCGTCACGTCTGTCTCTATAATGCGCGGATTCGATTAATATTACTGAAGATCAAAAACTAAGCGATACCAAATATATCACTACAACATAATAAAAATGATAATCAGGATGCATGACTTCAAGTTTTACGGCTTCACACATCCTGTTCCGGTCCTCGTGGCCAACGCCCGCCGGTGCTCATGCCAGGCGAGCGTCTTGGGCACCCCCCTGACACGGCGCATGGGATCGCGGATGCGCGGACGGGCTACCCCAGTTTAAAGGGCACCTATCCTACGGAGATGCTTCAAGAACAAATCATATGATTCTTGTACATTGCACACTCTCCCATGAAGCTCCGCCTTGAGGGCATTGTACTGCTCGACCTTGCCACCATCGTAAACAATCATCTCCCTGTCCTCGTTAAGGTGGGGTGCCATCGCATACCGATAGTCCGAAACTCCCAAGTGACTGCTCGGGAAGACGAAAAAATTTGCTGCGACGAACTCGTGTAGCGCTTTCGCTTGCGTCGAAAACAGATCGTAGAGTTGCACTGTTTTCTTTAATTGAAACGCGGCCTTAGGCTGGAGAAAGACCGAATATGAATGGTAAAACGCGGTATCCTGACTAGACAGATAGGAATGGTCATCGACCAAGTTTCGCAAGTACGCTTGAGGTAAATCTGGATCTGGAAGGTGCGCAGCCAGCGTTTCCTTATCGCGTAAGATTTGCCGGGCCTTCACATCAAGGACGAAACGCTTAAAAAGCAGGAGTGCAAGACCGATGACAACAAGAGAAACACTCAGCGCATAGCTTGTTCCGTCATCAACATTTAGTTCTGTTTTGTTCAAAATCACGGTCAGGATAGGCAGCCACCACGGCCCCAATAGACCCGCGAGGCCCGCACATATAAAGGCCATAGCAACCAATACAAGCAAATGCCTTCTATACGAAAAATGGAAACGACCATTTTCGCGGGTAATTTTAATAGACAAGCGATACCCCTCCAGATTTTCTAAAAACGTTCCATGGAACCCAGATAGACTTCTTACCAGTATTGGCGCAAATCAAGTTTGATCGACTATGTCCCTGCGCATCATTCTATGGATTGAAGTTGCCACGCTTTCGCTAACGCCTGCTTTATCGGCATATTCTATCCAGTTTTCGACATGGGCACGCATGTCTTGGACGATGCTCTCAGCCTTCTTGGGCTTCATCCCACAAAAGACGCCAAACTGAATAAGATCAGACAGGTCGAAACCATCACGTTTGCCATTGAGGCTCATCTGATGCTGGTGTGTCCAGCTACCGTCGGGGTTATAGGCGTAGCTCACGTCAAATGCGGGCGACAATCGCCATTCGCCTTTCCTGTTCATGAGAAACGCGATGTTCTTGACGTGATCGTCCTGGTTTCGGATCAGGATATTGAACACAGCCCTGCGGAACTGCTGTTCAATGTCGTAGGCGGGAAGATCGAGCAGTCGGATCGTCTCGACAGCCTGCTCGTAGGAATAGGCGCCGGCCGCGTTGAAGTCGTAATGGCGAAGCGCCGCAAGCGATTGCATATGCAGCTTCTGACCGCTGGCACTGCGATCGAAGCGCCGTGTCATGAAATGCGAACGGCCGCCCTCACTGTGAATACGGCATTCACTCATGTCGATGCCTGCGGCGACCGCAAGGAGATAGAAGCCGTATTCGATCAGCCCGAACCCTTGCGGGTCTGCCAGTTCCTTGTCCTTGTTGTTCGAGATACCGTCGAACTTCATGAGCCAGTAGCTGAAACCCTCACCGGCCTTGACCTGACCTGAGCGGAACTCTCCGGTCTTCTCGTTCCAAGCCAGGATCGCCTTCGCGCGAGCGCCACCTGCGGACGTTCCAACCCGCAGGATTTCTTCAAGCATTTCCCGATCATCGTCACCCTGCAAAACGCCTGTGAGCTTCTCACGGTTATTCAGGACATCGTTGGCGAGTTGCGTCAGAGCATCAATCTCAAGGATACGGGATTTTCTGGCAGCCTTGAGGATGGTCGGGTGAAACTCCAGCGCGCCCATGCCGCGCGTTCCAATATAGCAAAGGCGTTCGACCGGATTGAAACTCCCGGCCGATCTTCCCTGCGCAGTAAGCCATGTGTCGATCAGGGCATTACCGAACTTGTCAGGCAAGGAGTCGGCAAGAAGGCCCGGAAGACCTTTGAAGGCATCACGCGGCAAGGCCGGGAACTCATAAGGGTTCGACCCAAGCCGCATCATGATCGGCGCCAGTTGAATGTCGCTGGGAACGAACTCAGGCATATACTGGAATACGCCGACGCCACGCTGTTCGATCCAGCTCACAGCGCCAATGTCTTTGCCCCAAAGGCGAACGGTTGCGTCCGTCATTCTTCATCTTCTCCCCACGCCCAGTCGGTTGCTTTCTGGACGGCGTTGCGCTCACGAGCGCGTTGGCGCTCATGCCCCTCATGCCTGATGCGTTCAACCGGCCTGACATCGGGATCTGGCAAGGCTGCCACCAGCCGATCACCAAGGTTGAGCGCCGCCAGCACACGTATCAGCGTGTCGAGAGAAACATTCTCGCCAGCTTCGAGCCGCTTGATGCTGCGAACTGATGCGCCGGTCTCGCGGGCAAGGCTCGCCTGAGTGAGGTTCCGGCTGAGGCGAATACGGGCAATCCGCGTACCCAGCTCGCGCAATTCTCGCTCTACCGTTGTGAAGCCCTGCGCCGACATTGGGGCCATATCCCGCACCTTATCCAGAATAATCTAGTTAGAGTGCATTATATGGCCCATAATTGTATTTTTTCAACAGGAAACCAACTAGGGGTCATATTAGACCCATTAAATAGCAATAAAGCCTATAATGGGCCATATCTGGCCCCAATTAGTCAAGCCGTCCCTCAAGTAGCTCGCCGCGCTTTTGCGAACCCGCGATCTGTGGCGATGAACCGCTCCAGCATCGGCACGATCAGCCGGGAGGGATCAGCGGCGGGCTGGCCGCTTTCGCGGGCCAGAACCTCTGCATAGGCGATCAGATCACGGTGGAGCGAACCGGGCAGCTCCACGGTCACTTTGACGGGTTTGTCTTCAATGAGCGGTCCAAGTTTCAGCCATCTCCGGCGCGAGCATGATCCTGCGCCCCGGCATTCAGGCCCTTCTTCAGGATGCGCAGGCTGGCCAATTCGACATCGTTCTGGCAGAGGCACTGGATCGCATCAGTCGTGACCAGGCTGACGTCGCCACCTTCTACAAGCACCTCAAGTTCGCAGGCGTTCCGATTGTCACGCTGTCGGAGGGCGAGATCAGCGAGCTTCATGTCGGGCTCAAGGGCACGATGAATGCGCTGTTCCTGAAAGACCTTGCCGCCAAAACCCATCGCGGCATTCGCGGCCGCGTCGAAGACGGCAAGTCGGGTGGTGGTCTGTGCTTTGGCTATAATGTCGTCAAGCAGCTCGATGCTCGCGGTGATCCTATTCGCGGGGACCGGGAGATCAACGAAGCCGAGGCGAATGTTGTCCGGCGCATCTTCCGCGAGTTCGCCGCCGGCGTGGGTCCGCGCACAATCGCCCGTACATTGAACGAGGAAGGTGTCCCCGGTCCGGCTGGCAAGCTCTGGAGCGACACGACCATCCGGGGCCACGTGAAGCGCGGCACGGGGCTGGTGAACAATGAACTTTATATCGGTCGTCTGATCTGGAACCGGCTTCGTTACATCAAAGACCCATCGACCGGAAAGCGCGTCTCACGCCTGAACCCGGAATCTGAATGGATCATCAAGGATGTGCAAGAGCTGCGTATTGTCGATGACGAACTGTGGCAATCCGTTCGTGTCCGGCAGGGCGAGATTGCCGAGAAGTTTGCCAACGTCACCGAAGCCGTGCGCAAGCACCACAAAAAGAACCGCCTGAACGGCACACGTCGGCCGAAGTCCCTCCTGTCCGGCCTGGTGTTCTGCGGCTGCTGCGGAGGCCCCTACTCGCTTCGCGGCGCTGATCGGTTCGCCTGCTCGAACCACATCAGCAAGGGTGCCTGTTCAAACAGCCGCACGATCCCGCGTGAGGAACTGGAAGCCCGCGTGCTCTCCGGCCTGAAGGACCGCATGATGGCGCCTGAGATCGTCGAGGAGGCGATGCGCGCCTATGCCGAGGAAACCAATCGGCTGAACCGGGAACGCCGCTCCAGCGGCGATGCCTGGAAGGCCGAACTGGTAAAGATCGAGAAGCAGATCCGCGGTATCATTGAGGCGATCAAGGCCGGCATGTTCCACGAGAGCATGAAGGCAGAGATGGACATGCTGGAGGCACGCAAGACCGAACTGAACAACCTGCTGGCCGACGCGCCAGAGGACACACCGGACATTCTGCCGAGCGCCTCGGCGATCTATGCGAAGAAGGTTCCTGCCCTGACGAAGGCGCTCAACCGCAAGGAAGAGCGGCAGGAAGCGGCGGAAACATTGCGCGGCCTGATCGAGAAGATTTCGCTCACGCCGGGGCCAGAACGCGGCGAGATTTACGCTACGCTGCACGGCGAACTGGGCACCATCCTCAATTGGACGGAGCGGCAAGCCATTGGAAAGGCTGTTAAAACGACAAAACCCGCAGCGGATGCTACGGGTTTGTCGTTATCAGTGGTTGCGGGGGCAGGATTTGAACCTGCGGCCTTCAGGTTATGAGCCTGACGAGCTACCGGGCT
>NZ_JOPI01000175.1:0-3080 GCF_002153695.1 Acetobacter sp. DsW_059 | reverse complement strand
AGGAACGCTGGTTCAGTGAACCGGATCGCCCTCTGCTACGTATCATCTGGCTCGATATGATGGCGCATCCCGACTGGCTGGTTGCCATCTGCGAAGAGGCATTCCAGGCGGCCTGCGCCCGGATGACAATGAGATCGCGCGCGCGACGATAGAAGCCCGTCGCAATCGTCTTATGGCAGGGGGCGTCAAGGCAGGTTTTTTGCCGTCGCGACTACCCCTGCGCGCGGGCACATGACAGAAAGGAAGAACAATTGAAAAGTATCGGGAAGGTTTTGGTTGGGGATTGTTCCCTCACTTCCATTTAGGTTCAGTTCAATAAATTAACAGGTTCTGAGCCTGGTACTACAGTTGCAGTTCGCTTTATTCTCTAATTGTTCATGATTCCAATGCGTTCCGGACGGCTCGAATTTCAGGCAGTCTACGTCGAGACAGTCCCTGAATTCTTCATCTTTCCGGCCCGGAAAACGAATTGCAACTGTAGTGCTAGAAAAGGCCACTCCCCGTTTTAACGGCAGATGAGTTCATAGTGTGGTGCCAGACGACATTACCATTGAAGAGCACCGTCAAGGTCTTTTCCGTGCCGTGGGTGCCTTGATGCAAGTCCCCGTAGAGCGGAATGAAATTAGCGGCATCAGACGAGGCGTTGGAAAACGAATAACGCCACTGCTCATGTCCACTGTCAGTAAAGGTACTTTCGCGGGGATCCCCGAACTGAGCGCGGATCTGTTCTTTCGTGGTCACGCCATCCTGAATTTTCTGGTCGATGGAGGCTGCTGTTTCGTTCTTGAGGGCTTCATTGCCTTCCGAGGCACAGCCTGTCAGGGCGAGCAGCCCCGTAAGAGATAAGGCAGCAAGAGTTTGGAGTTTAGACATGAGAGATCCTATCCGTTCTGCGCAAGAGAACAGTTCCGTGAAAGACAGTCTCTGAGACTGATCAGCAATTGAGAGGCACCGTTTGTTCAGTCCAGAGCGTATTGCTGTCGCCTTAGCCGGGCGACCTTGCGTTGCTTCAAAAATTCAGCGCGAAGACAGACCCAGCTTACCGTTCCGACACCGAACGCGATCAGGGGATGCCATAACAGGCCAATCAGCACGCCGCAGACCACGCAGATGCCAATACCCATCCAGGTCGCATATCTGAGCATTTGCAGCGTCTCGGCTTCTTCTGCGCCATATTTTTCGAGATATTTCGCCAGAGAAGCCGCCTTCTGTGTGTCAGCGACGTTCCCATTTTCAGAGATGTCATCAAATGATGTCATGGCCAGTCCTCTTCGTCTCTGATCAACGATCAAAAAGTATCATTGTGATTACAGACACTGCGCTCATGATGAACATCGGTGGGAAGACGTCTCTCTCGCAAAGCCAGTCCAGAGCCTGCAGAGAACCCCTGACACCTACGATGATAAGGCCGACCCCGACGAGCAGGAGAGCGCTAAGCAGCAGCACCTTAGCTGTACTCTGCCTGGCCTGGGGCGATAACCGCTCCGGTGACAGGAGCCTGCCATTTTGCATTAGGGGGATCGGATAGACAGATCATGGCCAGCTCCTCGAAATCAGGGTGCAGACCATTCTGCAGCACCTGTTCGTCGTAACTGGCATGAGTAAACTACGGATTTTCGACTTATGTCAATGCGGAAATACGCATATTTTTGCGATCGGTATTCCGCTGCGTTCTACGCAGCTTAGATACGAGGTATGCCACCAGCCCAGACAACCTCACCGAGCAGGCGGAAGCAATTTAAATCCTCAGATGCAACGTCCTGAGGTGGATAGCGATGATTGTCCGCGATGACGCGCATCCCTCCACCCAGTCGTGGATCAAGGCGGCGAATTAAGACGACGCCTGCACTTTCAAGGGCATAAAGTGCGCTGCCCGACACCGTCGTGACGCTTCGGTCCACGATGACGAGATCACCCGATGACAGCGTCGGCTCCATCGCATCTCCCGCATTGCTGATGAGGCAGAGAGACGTGAGGTCTCTGTGGATAACGCTCTGCAACCAGTCGCGACCGATGCGCAGACCGTCTTCATGATGGTCATGCCAGGGCACAATGATCTGGCGGGTCGAAGTAGGCTGGACCTCTGTTGCGTCCGGGAGTGAACCACTTGCTGCACCATAGGCGATCCAGTCCAGAGACACGCCGCAAACCCGAGCCAGAGATGCCAGGGCAGAGAACTTCATCTCTCCGCCATTCATGTAATCTCTTAATGTCGTATACGGCACACCTGCTGCTTTGGCGGCATGAGTAATGCCAATACTCTGCGCTGCTTCGCGGAGGCGTTCGCCGCGCTCACGCATCAGGCGGATCTGGTCATCCATGAGTTTATGCTTTCGCCTGGAATATCGGGGCACGCGGAGGATCCTCATTGAAGAATGAGGTATTTGTACGATATTCCGCTTGATATATAATACGTAAAGTCGTACATATTAAGCTCGAAATGTTGCGTGGCCCGTGACTGGTCATGGTCAGATCCTCGCATGAAACCGACATTTTGTCGAAGGGATTGTCATGCCTGAAGATTCACTGTTGCCACCCCCCTCCCAGGACGGTCTCGAAGAGCTTCATGCTGGTCTGCACGATGTCCTTCGTCTGATCGAGATCGAGCATACTCTGCTCAAAGGGCGGCTTGAAAGTCTGCGGGCGGATACAGAAGGTGCACGACTGCTTGAAGGTCTGATGGTGCTCGGGGCTGTGTTGCAACAACGGATGGGGGATTTGCTTCAGATATGCCGCAAGGTTGGGAAACTGTGACTGGACACCCTCTTACGGCGGGCTTTTCCTTTTTAAGGATCTTGTCGCGCTTTTTCGGGGAAGAATTCAGAAGGGATCCTGGTGAATTCATTTGTGCGCGAATATAATGTGGTAATATTCATCTGTTATATTTTTGGTGTCTATACTTTATGGTTCAGTAAATTTATCGGTTTTTGTGATTTAAGTATTGTCGGAGCTTATAGTCTTTCAAAGACGTGCGATTCGGTGTAAAAAAGTGTATAAAATCATTAATAATAATTAATTATAAAATCACTAACTAATTGAAAAGACAATGAAATTTAAAATTTTAGAATGCCATTAGAAAA